>SKIC01000037.1 GCA_007116685.1 Balneolales bacterium | reverse complement strand
GTAACCAGAGAAATTGAAACTAATGGTCAATTCAACTTTGAAAGTGATTTCAAAAATGCCACAACGAGTAAAGTTGACGAAACCATGCAAGGCCTTGAAATTGTAAAGCAGACCGAGCATGCCGGAATGTATTATGCGATGGTTGCCTTAAATCGGGAATCCTATCTTTTAGGAATACACTCTGATTTACAACGTCTGCAGGCTGAATACAATGATTTTGTAACTCGTGGCGAAAACTCCATTAATGAAGGTCGCATTTTTGCAGGAATCACAAATTACCTTGATGCACAGAATCTAACCTCAGAGTTTTACGCACTGATGGCTACTTATAACGCACTATCTGAAGTTCCTTATGGTGCCGGTGATGAACTTGGCTTAGGCAATATGGTTACCGAAATCAGAAGTGTGTTGGAGCGCATCTCAATTTCGGTTGTTTCCGGAGATAATCAATCCGCAGCACGGGGGCGGGAATTATCGGAGCCGCTGGTGGTATCCGTAACTTATAACAGAACCGGCTCAGAAGTCCCGGTATCGGGAATGCCCATTAGAGTTACCTATCAGGATGGGACTGTAGCCGATAGAATTACCACCGGTAGCAATGGCAGAGCATCCATCAACCTTACCGCTGTACCTGTGCGAAGAGAAACCAACAGGGTTACTTTTCAACCCATATTTACCGCAATACCCGGCGCTTACAGAAATATTGTCAGAAATTTGGAAACAACTGCGACGTATCAAATAGAGGCGGCACCTAGAGTTCCTATCGCCGTGGTAATTTATGATGAAGATCAAGTTCGCCAATCTGCTGTAGAAAGACGAGTTGCCAGTACCGTGGAAAGACTCGGCTTTGAAATTAACGATGATGCTAATTATTTAATGCAGGGCGTAATTGCCGTTACAGATTATGAGGAAATCAGCGGTACGGCCGGTACTCAAATCGTTGCGAGGGTACGCTTAGACCTTCAAGTAATAGACCGAAGTACAAATAGTACCATTGGCTCAGTTAGTGGTGATGGTACTGGAATGAGTAACAGAAATGAAGCGGAGGCTTTACGAGCATCATTCAATCGAATCAATGTGAACCGCAGAGAATTATCGGAAGTATTAGGCTCACTCACGGAAGAATAGTCTACGTCTGATTCCGTAATCAGAAACGATTTTGGTATTGCTCCTGTTCGCGAAATATGGACAATACACTATCAAAAGAACAAAGGACGGAGTCGTACGGCAAACGGTTTGATGTCTGGAGAACAATCCGGACACCGTATTTTCTACTAGTTTTTACCACCATGTTTCTGATAGCCTATGTCAGCTTCTCCTATGCTGGAGTAAGTGACGGTTTTATCATTTCCATGTTTGTTTTCTCGCAAATCATGGTTGTTGCGTTCGTGATTCTGGTAATCAAATATGGTGTATACAGCGGTGGATCTTTGGATGAAAAAGAATTCGGCTACGAAGATTATGACACTGAAAATGAATACTTCACCAGCAGTACGAGAGATGTCATTGACCAGCTAACTGAGAAATCTTAGGTTTGTAACATCAGGTTTTGATGAATTTTACATTCATGTTGTAACCTGAGGCACTATGATTTTCGCAGATTTGTTGGATAGACGATGTTGGCGTATTTTACGCCAGCTTTTTAGGTTAACAAATTCAGAAGTTTATGAAATATGGAAAAATTACCGGGTACGGCAAAGCCTTGCCTAAACGCATACTCACAAATGAGGAGATTGCGACTTTTGTAGATACCAGTGACCAATGGATACAGGAAAGAACAGGTATCAAGCAACGCCATGTAGTAAGTGAAGGTGAGCATTGCTCAACTCTTGCTACAGAATCAGCACAAAAGGCTATGGCCCATGCCGGAGTTACCGCAGACGAACTCGATTTAATTATCGTTGCCACGTCCAGCCCGGATTTCCTTGTCCCTCCTGTTTCCAGTATGGTTCAGGATATGCTAGGTGCTAAAACAGCGGGCGCTTTTACCACTGTTGTAGGATGTACCGGCTTTGTTGTTGGATTAATACAGGCAGATAATTTTATACGAACAGGTGCTTACAAAAATATTGTAGTAGTTGGAGTTGAAGTAATTTCGCGACAGCTAGACTGGGAAGATCGTAATACCTGCGTTTTATTCGGTGATGGAGCCGCTGCTGTTATGGTTCAGGCTTCCGATGAGCCTTGTGGAGTATTATCACATGTAATGGGTTCTGATGGTTCTCTTTATCAAAGTATTATTCACCCTTCAGGAGGTACGGCAGTGCCTGCCACTCACGAAACGATTGACGCACGTCAGGTTTATTTAAAAATGAATGGCCGCGAAGTATTCAAATTTGCTACTGGTGTAATTCCAAAAACCATGAGCGAATTGATGGAAAAATCAGGTAAAACCTTTGACGATATCAAACTTTTGATTCCTCATCAGGCAAATGCCCGAATTATTGAATATGCGTCTTCACAAATGGGTTTATCCAATGAGAAAGTCTTCGTCAATGTTCAAAATTACGGAAATACTTCTGCCGCATCGGTTCCTATTGCTTTTGCAGAAGCATTGGAAGCCGGATTGATTGAAGAAGGCGACCTGGTTGCATTGATTGCATTTGGTGCCGGACTCACATGGGCCGGAGCGCTGGTTCATTTATAACAGTTTCTCTTTCTAACTTGAAGGCTGATTTTATTCGAAATGTAATTTGTGCATTCGTTTGAAATCAGCCTTTTTTGTTTTGATACATTTTTAATTGAGATAAGTAGAAGTTTTCTAAACTAGTAAATACAGAGACAGACAATTGGAAGATTAACGGAGATTGAACAAGCCCAAAAATAAAATTTCATTAAATCCGCCATTTTTGGCATAATATTCGTTAATTATTTAGTTAATACATCCGGATTACACTTTTCCCACAGTTTTTAATGTCAAACGTAGAACTACATAACGTCGCAGATATTTGCAGGAAAGAATTACCTGAGCCACAACAACTTGAGCTCACAGAACTTCTACAAACCTGTAATGAGTTCATGGAAAACTGTGATGATGACTTGATAAGCAGAGCATTTCGTTTAGCATTTTTTTCTCATGATGGCGAAACAAGAGCCTCCGGAGAGCCTTATTATCTGCATCCTATTGCCGTTGCAGAAATCGTTGTGCGTGAATTGGGTATGGATGATGTATCCGTTGCCGTAGCTCTGCTTCATGATACGGTAGAGGACACAAGCATTAATCTGGATCAAATAGAAGCTGAGTTTGGCCCAACGGTTTCCCTTTTGATTGACGGCCTTACAAAAATTTCCGGGGTTTTTAAGAATAAAGGCACCAAACAAGCCGAGACTTTTATGAAACTTCTGCTTTCCATGGCGGAAGATTTACGGGTGATTTTAATCAAATTTGCGGATCGTTTGCACAATATGCGAACCATCCATCACTTACCTCGCTCAAAGCAATTATCTATTGCGACCGAAACCACTGATCTTTATGCACCACTAGCTCATCGTTTTGGTTTGTACAAAATGAAGAGTGAGTTTGAGGATTTATGCTTCAAAGTGATGGATCCAACCGGATTCAAATTTGTATCCCGAAAGCTCCGTGAAAAACGGGAATCTCGAGAAGAGTTCATCGAAAAATTCATGGAACCTATTCAAACTCAGCTTGATAAAAGTGGGTTCGAGTTTGAAATAAAAGGCAGGCCAAAGCACATTTATTCCATTTACAGGAAGATGATGCGGCAGCAAAAGCCTTTTGAAGAAATCTATGATTTATTTGCGATACGCATCATTTTGGAGGATCCGCACTCAAAAGAAGACTGCTGGCGTGTGTATTCTTTCATTACGGATGCCTACACTCCTATTCCAGCTCGTTTCCGCGACTTTATTTCTGTACCAAAAGCAAACGGCTATCAATCGCTTCACACCACTGTAATTACGCGAACTGGTAGAAAAGTAGAGATTCAAATCAGAACCCGTAAAATGGACGAAATTGCGGAAAAAGGTCTTGCTGCCCATTGGAAGTACAAGGAAGGCAACGAGTCTTCATCCATGGATAAATTCGTGAATTGGATTCGCGAAGTATTAGACAATCCACGTCCGGATGCCGCCACGGAGTTCATGGAAGATTTCCAATTGAACCTCTATTCTGATGAAATCTACATTTTTACTCCGAATGGAGAATTACGAACGCTACCCAAAGACTCCTCCCCTATTGATTTCGCATTCGATATCCATAGTGAAATTGGTGAGCGGGCATTGGCTGCCAAAGTAAATGGACAAATGGTTCCGCTGAGGCACAAACTCAAAAGCGGCGATCAGGTTGAAATTATTACAGGTAAGCAATCCAATTTGAATCCTGATTGGATTAACGATGTCAAAACGCACAAGGCACGCTCACGAATCAGGCAGTTTATCCGTCAAAAAGAAGTGGATATATCTGATGCCGGAAGAGAACTCTGGGATAAAAAAGCCGAGCGTACCAAAACCGAACTTTCTGATCAGGAATTGGCTAAAGTTGCCACTAAACTCAAGTTCCCTTCCCTGCAGAAGATGTTTTATGATATTGGTTCAGGAGCGTATGACCTTTCAAAACTTTACAAAGCTGTAAAATCTTACAAAGGAAAAGGACGGGTAGATCAAGAAGAAGAACCGGTATATAAGCAAATTGACAATAAGCAGATTTACGAAATCTACTATGAAGACGCCCGCGAAAACAAAGACGGCAAAAAAGGCTTATTGATTAATGGGCAGCTTACTGATGTAAAATACACGTACGCAAAATGTTGCAATCCTATTCCCGGCGATGATGTTGTTGGGTTTATCAGCCGGGAAGGTGATTTAAAAATTCACAGAATTAACTGTAAAAACACCCGTCACCTTATTAAAACCGATGGAGAACGCATCATAGATGTGAAATGGGCCAAGAAACCGGGTGGTCAGTTTGTTGGTGCGGTTAAAATTGTAGGTGAAGACAAAGTTGGGATGATAAACGACATCACCAATGTGATATCTAAGTCACTTCAAACCAATATGAAAAGCATCAACGTTAATAGTGATAGTGGAATGTTTGAGGGCACATTGATATTGTTGGTTGAGGATATAAAGCACCTTGAAAAAGTAATCCAGAGGCTACAAAGGATAGAAGGTGTAAAATTAGCATACAGATACGAATAAAACTTTTACTTCGTTAGCCTTTCTGAATAAAGCAATTATCCGTATTTTTAAATGCTTTACAAACAAGCTATTACATGTTCAATTATTAACCCCGTTTGTATTAGCAGCATAAATTATCATTACAGACAAATCTTGCTTATTTAAGTAAAGTTGTTTTTTCACATTAAACACTAATTTAAAATTGTAGAACTCATGACCTACACTAAAAGAGATATAGTTCGCAGAATCTCAGAAAAAAATAATGTTCCAATGGTTCAGGTTGAGCCTTGGGTGGATGATGTTATAGTAGCATTACGCGAAACCATGATGGATGCAGATCCAACATGTAGAATTGAAATCCGTGATTTTGGAGTTTTTGAGGTAAAAGTTACCAAGGCTAAGCCAAAAGCAAGAAATCCAAAAACAAACGAAGTTATTTACGTTCCTGAGCATCGTAAAACTCACTTCAAGCCTAGCAAACTTTTAAAAGAATTCTTGCGCCAGCCGCTTGAAAAGTCTCAACTAGAAGACGCTTAATTAAATAACAATCAGGTTGATAAATTCTTATCCTCCAATCGCATCCGGTTCGCGGATTCTTGGTTTTGACGTTGGCCTGAAACGTATAGGAATAGCCCAATCGGACTCGCTCGGGATGCTGGCGAGCCCGGTTGGGACCTTCAATCATCAAGAAGTAATTGAGCGTGTACGAGAACTAACCAATGCTTCGGTTATTAGTCACGCTATTGTCGGATGGCCTATATCTTTAAGAGGTCACGAAAACGACAGCACATCCATGGTGCAAGCTTTTATAAACCGGCTTCAAAAAAACTTTCCCAATCTGCATATTATTAAATTGGATGAGCGATTCACGTCTGAAATTGCTAAGAAAAGTATTATAGACTCCGGTGTTTCCCGAAAAAAAAGAAAACAAAAAGGTTTGATTGATAGCGTGGCGGCTACTATTATCCTGCAAAATTTTTTAGACCAAAATTCCTTCTAAAACATGGCAATTCTTCCCATTGTAACTTACGATGACGACGTACTACGTGCTACTTGTGTAGCAATTCCTGAAAATTCTGATGAGATCCAAACACTGATTGATGACATGTTTGAAACCATGTATAATGCAAACGGTGTTGG
>SKIC01000253.1 GCA_007116685.1 Balneolales bacterium | reverse complement strand
TCAGCCGGAGTCATACTAGTTAAATAACGACGTAGTAAAGTTACTTTTTCACGCTCAGATTCCGGCACAATTAAATCTTCCCGTCTGGTACCACTTTTGAAAACATCAATGGATGGGAAAATCCTGCGCTCTGAGAGTCTTCGGTCGAGAACAATCTCCATATTACCGGTGCCTTTGAATTCTTCAAAAATCACATCATCCATACGGGACCCGGTATCCACAAGCGCTGTGGCAATAATTGTAAGGCTACCACCATTTTCTATATTTCTGGCTGAGCTAAACAATTGCCTTGGAGCTTTTAGGGCTTCAGAATCCACCCCACCTGACATAGTCCGACCTGAATTTGAACAGATATTATAAGCACGGGCAAGACGTGTTACAGAATCCATAAATAACACCACATCGTGGCCGGCTTCTACCAATCGTTTTGATTTTTCAAATACTATTTCAGCAAGACGTATATGATTCTCAGGCTTCATATCAAAAGTAGAAGCGATAACCTCAGCATCTTTTACCGTACGCTTCATTTCAGTAACCTCTTCCGGACGTTCATCTACCAATAAAATGATAACTTTCGTGTCCGGGTCGTTGGCATTAATGGCATTGGCCATTTTACGCATGATGGTGGTTTTACCGGTCTTGGGCTGCGCTACAATCAAGGCTCTCTGTCCTTTTCCAACAGGCGCAAATAAATCAATTAAACGGGTTGTGATATCCGTAAAATCATTCTCTAACTGATATCTTTTGTCCGGGTAAACAGGAAGTAAAGTATCAAAATCACTTCGCTCATCCATTTGTTTTGGGATGCGTCCGTTTACGCCTTCAACTCTGAGCAGAGCAAAATATCTTTCACCAACTTTCGGAGGACGAATTATCCCAACTACACAATCGCCTTGTTTCAAATTAAAGCGCTTAATCTGGGATGGACTCACATAAATATCATCGGGGCTGGCTGAGAAATTATAATTAACAGACCTCAAAAAACCGTAGCCATCAGGCAAAATTTCCAAAGTGCCTTCATTTATAAGATAACCGCCTAATTTAGGAGTAATTTCAGCTATGCGTTCTTCAAGAGTTTCAGCATCAGATTCAGGGAGCGCATCATGCACATGCCTTTTAGGCTGTTGCTGCTTGTTCTGCTGATTTCTCTGGTTATTGTCTTTGTTGGATTGGTTGGAATCTTCTCCTTGGGAATCACTCTGCTTATTCTCTTTTTTTGATGCAGAACGTTTAGGAGCTTCTTTCTTCGGCTTTTGCTCAGATGTACTAGCAGGCTCTTTATCCGAAGGTTTAAAGCCTTTTTTATACTTAGGAGGTCGAGGTTTTTTCTCAGCTTCTTCCTTAGAATCAGAATCTTCGACACCTTTTTCATCAGAAAATGGAACCAGGTTCTGATCTGTAGACTGACTCTTATCTATGGAATCTGAAATAGCTGAGTCAACAACAGGGGCTGAAGGCGTGTCAAAATTCAAACTGGCCTGGGTATAACCACCCTCTTCCGCCATTTCCCGAATTCGGTCAATAAGGATTTGTTTTTTTAAGCCGGTTACCGGACGCAAGCCATTTAAGCGCGCTATTTGCTGAAGTTCTTTGAGAGATTTCTCATGAAGATAGTCCAGTTCTGCTGGAACTATACCAACCAATTGGTGGTCTGACATGTTTCGAAATTAAGTGAGCAATTACGTTACTAACCCATGTACCCAATAAGAGCACAAAGAAATTTTTACAGGAGGAGTTACAACTGAGAATGATGATAAAGGGATAACTGATTAGCTAATTTGCATTCATGAAGCGAATGTCATCCAACTCCTGACGGTATTGTAAAAGTAAAAACTTCCGGTAAATATTACCAAATTCGTTTTTTGCCGGGATAAAAATGTCGATACGTTTTCTATAGAATCCGGCATCATTTTACAATGAGGAAGATGCTGCTTGATAACATGAAACTTGGCTGCTCTCGGATTGGAGAGTTCAGCATAGTATAGCTTTTCACATTGACTCCACTCTTTCAGAAATTCTGGAGTGGCTTTATCACTCATCACGCTAAAGATAATACATTTTTCTGAATCTGGCGCCAATAGTTTTAAATGTTTCTTGAGTTCCTGAACCGCTTCTGTATTATGGGCACCATCAAAAAACCATTGATAACCCGAGTGCATTCGCTCCATTCGCCCGGGTAAAATCTCGAAAGCTTTAGAAATGCCATCACCAAATTGCGTTTCCGTTACCGTATAATATTCGGCTAACTGCCTGGTAACCAACTCCGCCATTTCGATATTGTAGCGCTGTACATCTTTCGCATAAGGCAATGGGATGAACAAGCCTTGCTCTGTTTGAAAACCGCCATCAATGCGTTTTACATTACCTTTTATACTAATGAGCTTTGCGTGTTTTATTTTAGCTTCCTCTTTTACTTCAAATAAGGCCTCAGGTGCTAGTTTGCCGATAATCACAGGTGTTTTTTCCTTGATGATTCCTGCCTTTTCCCTGGCAATTTTGCCAATTGTATCTCCCAAATAATCGGTATGATCCATCCCAACACTAGTGATAACAGAAATCAGAGGTCTAACGATGTTTGTTGCGTCATATCTGCCACCTAATCCGGTTTCCAGAATAACCAAATCCGCTTCAACCGCTGCGAAATACCAGTACGCCAAGGCGGTCATCAACTCAAAATAGGTAAGTGGGATGCGCTCAAGAGTATCTCTATGTTGCTGAAAAAAAGACAGAATCTCATCTTCTGAAATTGGCACGCCTCCAACTCGAATTCGCTCCCTAAAATGAATCAAATGTGGAGACGTGTACAAACCCGTTTTATAGCCGGCTTGAGCGTAAACAGAAGCCAACATAGCCGATACTGAGCCCTTGCCATTTGTCCCCGCTACGTGGATAAATCTACACTTTGATTCGGGATTACCGATGGCATCGCAAAATTCTTGTATACGCTCAGTACCCATTTTGGCAGCCGCCATACCGCTGGATTGAAATGCAGGCAAATTATCAAGGTAATCATATACATCACGGATGGTTTTAAATGATTGGCTATGAGATTTCTTTTTTTCCTGCATTTTGGGCTGTATGTCGTATTTTATGCGTGATGTGATTTATAAGAAGGCTTCTACTAGATTTTATTACGTAACCTGATGCTTTACAAACAAATATTTCGTTCTCTTTTGTTTCGGATGGACCCTGAGAACGCGCACGATAAAGCCATGGCTTTGGCAATGAAAGTGAATGATACGGAATGGATGCAAAACTTCGTATCATCAATTTCCAGCTTTAAGAATTGTGATTTTCCTGTTCAATACAAAAAGCTAGCCTTTCGAAATCCCATAGGACTTGCAGCCGGCTTTGACAAAAATGGCATGATTCCCAAAGCCATACATTCTCTGGGTTTCGGCTTTACGGAAATCGGTAGCATTACAGCGAATAAATCGAGTGGAAATTCTAAACCCCGAATGTTTCGTTTGTCGGATGATAATGCACTTATCAATCGTATGGGATTAAATAATCATGGAGCGAAAGAAATCACGAAGCGATTGGCAGGTTTGCGTATTCCTAATTTCCCAATTGGAATCAATATCTCAAAAACCCACGACCCTGCAATTTTAGGCGACAAAGCGATTGAGGATTATCTCATAAGTTACCGTTTGGCAGAGGAAATTGCGAATTATATCACCATCAATATTTCTTGCCCCAATACGAAAGAAGGTAAAACATTTGAATCTCCGGATGCACTGCTCCCTCTTTTGGAAGCTATCGCCTCAGAGCGCAAAAAGCCTGACACACCTGTTTTGATAAAAGTATCGTCGGATATTTCTATTGAGGAGCTCACCCGGGTGGCCGAATCTTCCCTGAAATTTGGGATGAATGGATTTGTAGCTGTAAACACAAGCACAGATAGAAGTCAATTAAAGGCTGATTCAAAAAGCCTGCAAAGCATTGGAAACGGAGGTTTGAGCGGTGAACCCATTTTCAATAAAATGCTGGTTAGAACACAGCATTTAAGAGAAATTTCCGGAGATGATGCACTCATCATCAGCGTAGGCGGGATTCGTTCTTTTGATACAGCAAAACAAGCCCTGGAAGCCGGCGCAAACCTAATCCAGATGTACACAGCCCTTGTTTACGAAGGACCTTTTTTAGCATCAGAGATTGCCCAAAAGTTAAAAAGTCTGTGATATGAAAAGGCTTGCGTGTTAGCAAGGTAATAGCCAGGGAGGATCGTTAAGATTTTTAGGTCTCTTACGCGGATGGGTTTGTTGGTATTGATTGGCATTTTGAATGCTTTTATACCCATATAAACCCAAAAGTTCCGCTAGGAACGGAATATGGGTAGAAATGAAATACAACCACCTCCCAAAAGCCCCGTATGGGGTGGAATAGATCTTTTGGGAAGATCATTTTTAATCTGGGTTAAGATGAGCCGTATGTTGTTAAGCGCATTGCCTATTTGGATATTACGCACATACTGCAAATGGCTATGGGATAACGCTATTTCTTATTCTTCTTGCAGACTGAACATTTTGAAAAAATGGCGTTAAGAACGTAACGTAATGAAGCGTTAAAAAAGAAAACACACCGCTGATTATCATTTAGGCTATCTCAGATCGATGTGGAGCATTGTTTTCTTTTAGCGGAATGCAGTGAAGTTTAGCCAATTTTTTCAGGTCGGTGAGTTTTTGTTACTTTTGCTCATTCAAAAGTAACAAATCTCTGCAGTAAGGACTGCTATCAATTAAAAGTTTTTTTAGAGATGTCTTTCGAAAAAATAAAAAATGAGACGAAGACGAGAAAGCTTTATTAGTGCCGGACGATGGTTATAATATCCAACCACGATTCCCAATTCACCTACTCGTAGTGTAATTCCATATCAAAGTCCATGGTCACTGTAACTGCTTGACCATCTATTCTGGCGGGCTCGAATTTCATGAAATTGAGAAGTGCTTCTTCTAATAAATCGGATAGGCCGAGTTCTTCGTAATCCTGGCTGATGTATACATCAGAGACATCGCCATTCGCATCAACGGTTATGCCAACCTGGATGGTTCCACTCAGCATTAACTCATTTACTTTTTCCTGAAATCCACTTTCACGCAAAAAGTCTTCCATAGGCGTAATTTGCTGAGGTGCCTGATCAACCTGTTCTAAAGAATATATAGCATCCGCATCAACTTCATCTACTTGCTCAGCAGGTATACTCAACTCCGTTTTCAGAACTCTAACTTGATCTGCCCTGCGGAAACTGCTGAAATTTTCTTCTAAATCGGCCAAAATAACACGGGTAGTATCCCACAAAGCACCTTTATAAGGGAAAAGTTCTAAACGGTCAGGGCTTTTTATGCTCTTTTCAAGGTAAGCCTCCCAATAAGTTCGGTCTTCAGTAGCTAAGGTTGTGTCTTGTAAAGCTACACGAGCCGAATCCTGCAATACAGACAACTCCGCGCGCTCAGATTCATAAGCAGACATAACCCGATCACGTTTTCTAACAGCTTCATCAAATTCGGGGTTTGCTCTTGCATATTGGATGTAAGTAAGTGCAGCCTGATATAATGCCAAAGGAGCTTCATCCGCATCAGGAAATTCACTGGCGAAGCCTCTTAATCTTTCGGCGGTTGAAAGGTTGGCTTCCCGCAGGTGCTCCTGAATAACCTCCTGATAAGCTATGCGAATAGTATCAGCTCTGGTCAGTTCCGTTTCGGGGGTAATCAAGTCCAGATTGAAACGCTCACTTATTCTGCGGGCATAAATTGTACTTGGATATGTCTCTATAAGGCGGGAAGCATACTGAATGGCATCCAGGGAATCTCCGGTAATAGAATGTAATTCCGATAAGGTGTATAAGGCCTGAGCGGCAACCTGAGAATCAGGAAACCTGCTTACAACCTTACTGTAGTGGGTAATTGCGCTATCCGGCATATTCAAAGACAAAAAGAATACATTGCCAATCTCATATTCTGCAGCTGCGATTCTGTTCTTCACTCGCAATCTGTCCTCATCTGTGAATGGAACATCAGATATATCCACCATAATTTGGGATGTTGGATCAATAATCCCATTGCCATTAGGAGCGCCCAATAATTCACTTGGCGGACTTTCGCCCGCCTCCTCAAGATCTTCTAACTCCTCTACGGCAGCGAGTCTGGCGGCTTCAATTCTACGCCAATTATCCACCAACGGACGTCCTCCCCAATGCGCCTGGAAAGACTGCATCATCTGATTTACAATTTGAGGATTCAAATGATTTAAGAAGCCGTTTCCACCTACCTGATCAGCCTGCTGATATGCTTCATCAGCAT
>SKIC01000235.1 GCA_007116685.1 Balneolales bacterium | reverse complement strand
TATTTTCTAGATTCGCTCTTACACCTTCTGAGTAATCAGCGCATTCACTTGCTTTTGAGGCCGTTTCTGATGCCGATTGGTAAACGTGTTCCCTCGCGTTTTCCAAGTCTTTAACGGTAGTGTTCAAGGCATGATCTAATTTTTCATACGCTCTCTTTTTATTGCTTTCAAAAATTACCGCCAGAATAGAAATGAGCAATACTCCCCCACCAAATCCAATAAGCTGTCGTGGTGCATCGGTCCCCTCTGCATACATACTTGGAAATTCGAATCCATTTTGGGTCATCACTAAGAGAGTAACGAGGTAAGCAAATGCAATTAATCCCCAGAAAACGCCCGTTCTCACCCCTGCAATTAAAAGCGTTACTAATACCAAAATCCCAAACCATGAGTTTGCAGAGGCAAACAACCCACCACTTGTATACGAAAGGAATACAAATGCAGAAAAAAGCATTAATCCCAGATAATTACCTGCAATAACAAGGTTCTGAGTTTTGTAGAATAATAGGATACCGAGTGAATTTATCACAGTCATAAGATACAAAAACTGTGTGCCTTCAATAAAATCCAGACTCACCCAATACAGAGTGCCGTATAAAATTCCAATAATGGAAAATATCAGAGTAATCTGAACAAACAGTCTCGCTCGGCGTGTGGTATCTTCGTCACTTAATATATTCTCGGAGAAAAGTTTCTCTATCGTACTCATTTCTCAAATTTTGTAATCCTGAATTAATGTGTACGAAGATACAAATTAATCCATCTCACCCAATTCTTTTTTTCAGTGCATTTTCTTTGTTTTCAATGAGTTCAACTGTAGAAGTCCAATCCATAAAAACTTCATCTATTTGCTTGCTGAGGTCGCTGTGTTTTTTGATCACAGAAGGAGCATCTCCACTTTGATAGAAATCCTGATCAGCTAGTTTTTCTTCGCAAATGGCCTTCTCACTTTCCATCGTTTCGAGTTGCTTCTCTAATTTTTTTACTTTTTCCTTTAATGGCTTTAATTCACCATTAAGCTGATTACGTATCTGCGCCTCAAGACGTTTTTGTTCTTTGGATTTTGGCCCTCTAATATTTTGTTCGGAATCTACATTTTTTGACTCCACCTTGGCACTTACTTTAGACGATTCAGCAGCTCCGTTATCCTGCAATGCAGCTTGTTCTTTACGCTTCCATTCGTAGTAATCAAAACCACCATCATATTCGGTGACCTTGCCATTCTCTACTCTCCAAAATTTATTGGCAAACTCAGATAAGAAATATCTGTCGTGGCTGACTACCAAAACTGTTCCCTTGTAATCTCTAAGAGCCTGAATTAAAATTTGCTTTGACTGCATATCCAGGTGATTAGTGGGCTCATCAAGAACTAAAAAGTTTGCCGGACTTAACAGCGTTTTTGCCAATGCCAATCTGCTGCGCTCCCCACCACTCAAAACCGAAACAGGTTTAAACACATCATCACCGGAAAAAAGAAATGATCCCAGGATATTTCTAATACTTTGTCTTTGTTCAGTGGTTCTGGCTTCCGATTCCATTTCCTCCAATACCGTTCTGCCGGATTCCAGCACATCAGCCAAATGCTGGGCAAAGTAATTTCGACTTACATTATGGCCATCTTTACACTCCCCATCAAAAGGTTCGGCATGATTTACGATTCTTGCCAAAGTAGACTTTCCCGCACCATTAGGACCAACAATAGCAATTTTCTCGCCACGTTCAATCTCTAATGATTGTCCTTTATCAAAAACCGCTACCTCACTTTTACCATCTTTAGCTGGGTATGTTTTATTCAATTTCTCTATCTGTAGCACAACTTTTCCTGCCGGTGGCGGATCAGGAAATCTAAAATTTACGCTGGCCTGAGTTTGTTCCGGTGCATCGATACGCTCAAGCTTTTCCAGCATTTTCACTCTGCTTTGTACTTGTTTGGCTTTTGTGGCTTTATATCGAAATCGCTCAATAAATCGCTCTGTTTCAGCAATTTCTCTTTGCTGTGCTTCATATTGTTTTGCCTGCAAAGCTACCTGCTCTTCACGCTGCACCAAAAACTGATCATAATTTCCGGGGTACATCCAGATTTTCTGATTTCGCAACTCAGCTATATGATTCACCATTTTATTCAAAAACCAGCGATCGTGACTCACCAAAATCACTGCTCCGGGATACGTTTGCAGATAATTTTCCAGCCACTCAATGGAGTCAATATCAAGGTGGTTTGTGGGCTCATCGAGTAACAATAAATCCGGTTTTTGTAGGAGCAACTTCGCAAGAAGCACACGCATGCGCCATCCGCCGCTAAAAACAGACATCGGACGGTCAAGGTCTTCTTCTTGAAAACCTAGCCCGGTGAGCATATCCTCTGTTTTGGCAATTCTTTTGTCGCCATCCAGATATTCGTAGCGATTTTGAGCTCTCTCCAATTCGTCCAGTAATGATTGATATCTTTCGGAGCTGTAATCATCCAGTTCTGCAATTTCAATTCCCAATTGCTGGATTCTCTGCTCCAGGCGGTTAGCTTCTTCAAAAGCAGTCATTGCGAGTTCACGAATACTCAAACCCTCATCCACCTCCAGAACTTCCTGCTCCAGATAGCCGGTTTTCACATCACCCGTGAATTGAATTTGGCCCTCTTCAGGCTTTAATTTTCCTGTGATTACTTTTAATAACGTGGTCTTTCCTGCTCCATTCGGACCAAATAAGCCAATTCGGTCACCTTTCTCAGCTTTAAAATTGAGATTTTTAAAAAGACAGCGATTTGATAAAAAAAGCGTTATATTACTAAGTCCTAGCATAAACGTTTATAACAAGTACATTTAATCGAAATTCGAATTTCAACAATTTTATGATTGGTATTAAAGTCAAAGATAAC
This sequence comes from Balneolales bacterium, assembly GCA_007116685.1. GTDB lineage: Bacteria > Bacteroidota > Rhodothermia > Balneolales > Natronogracilivirgulaceae > SKIC01. The sequence continues at coordinate 3,481 of SKIC01000235.1, read as the reverse complement.
GAAAGTATAGACCGCGCAATCAACCGTTTTAAAAAAATGATTACGCGCTCTCGTACAATGGTAGAATATAAAGAACGCCAGCAGTACACCAAGCCTTCAGAAGAAAAAAGAGAAGCTTTTAAGAAAAGCGTTCGCGATGAGCGTCGTCGAAGAAGAGACGACTATTAGTCACATTTTCACTGAATAGCTTCGACAATTATGGACGCATAATTATCGAAAAGATTTTCAAAAGCCCGATTCGTTCGGGCTTTTTTTATTTCCGGGAGATTACATCATATCCCTGAGTGCCTGCTCCAGGCTTTGTATGGTTTTTACAGCAATCTTTACCGGCAATTTCTCAGTGTATTTGGGAATTATGAGTTCTTTCATTCCCATTCGGGCAGCTTCATCTAATCTTTGTTGAATTCGGGAAACTTTTCGAATCTCCCCGCTCAATCCTACCTCACCTATATAAACCGTTTTTTCATTAAGTGGCTTTTCTTGCATACTGGAAACCAAAGCCATAATTATTCCCAAATCGCAGGCAGTATCGTTAACTCTTATGCCACCGGCCATGTTAATAAAAACATCGTGACTTGAGAAAGGCATCCCGAATCTCTTTTCCAAAACTGCTAATAGCAAAGACAAACGCTTGTGATCAAAGCCGGATGCCGTTCGCTGTGGAGTACCATAATTTGCCGGTGTAACTAAGGCTTGTACTTCAAGTAAAATTGGTCTGGAGCCCTCCATTGTACACACCAAAGCCGAACCGCTGACGGGTTGGGCGTATTCCGAAATGAATAATTCCGATGGATTAGTGATTTCCCGCAATCCATTTTCCTGCATTTCAAAAACACCGATTTCATGGGCTGCACCAAATCTGTTTTTGAGACTGCGAATCATCCTGTAATTGAGATTTTTGTCTCCCTCAAACTGGAGAACGGTATCTACCATGTGTTCTAAAACACGCGGACCAGCCAGTTCCCCTTCCTTGGTAACGTGCCCTATACTAAGTATCGTTATGCCTTCATTCTTGGCTAATTGCATTAATAAAGCGGCACATTCTCTGATTTGTGCCACCGAGCCCGGCATACTGGATAACTCCGTTCTGAATATCGTCTGGATAGAATCAATAATCAGAAGCTTGGGCTTGATGGTAATAGCCTGGTCAATAATTTTGGAAATATCCGTTTCGGTGTAGGCCAGCAGAGAATCATTTTTCACGCCAAGGCGGAGTGCTCTTTGTTTTATTTGCGAAGCTGACTCTTCACCACTTGTATATAAAATTTGAAGGTCTGGTCGAGACTTTGCAATCTGTAAAGCAATCGTACTTTTACCAATTCCGGGATCGCCACCTAACAAAATAAATGAGCCTGGCACAAAGCCACCACCTAACACTCTATCCAATTCACTTATTCCGGAAGAAAATCGCTGCTCCTGCTTCTCATCAATGTCTTTTAGAGGAACTGGTTTTGTGGCCGTCGAAACACTCGAGTTTATTTTGGCTTTATGGAGTGTTTTCGAGGATTTCTTCTTAACCGTCTCTTCCTCAAAACTTCCCCATTTGCCACAAGAAGGACAGCTTCCAAGCCATTTTGCCGTTTCGTAACCGCAGGCAGAACAAACATATTTTGTCTTAATTTTTGCCATCTATGCCTCCATCGAAAATAAAGAACGAGCGTTCATTGTAGTAACTTCCATTATTTCTTCTAACGAACAATCTTTGACCTCAGCTAATTTAATTGCTGTTTGCCTGATGTAAGATGGTTCGTTTCTTTTTCCGCGGTACGGGGCCGGAGCTAAATAGGGCGCATCCGTTTCTAAAATCATGCTAGGAAGTGGTAAGTCAGCTACCGTTTTGTCAACGCCTGCATTTTTAAATGTAACAACACCACCAACTCCTAACATAAGATTCAAGTCCAGGGCTCGCTTTCCTTCATCCAGATTTCCGGTAAAACAATGCCAAACTCCCCGTAATCTCCCATCCTGCTGCTCTTCTATTATTTCCAGTAAATCCAAAGTGCTATCTCTGTTATGCAGAACGATAGGTTTACCCGTTTCTTTAGCCAACTGACAATGAATTCTAAGCGATTCTTTCTGATTGCCGATAAAATCTTTGCTCCAATAATAATCCAGTCCGGTTTCACCTATACCGACAATATCGCTTTTATGTACCTCCTGTTCGAGCTTGGGAGCTAATTCAGAAATACTCTCTCCAATCTCACAGGGATGAATTCCTGCCATTTTATGGAATCGTATGCTGGAATGTGAGAGTTTATCCATTTGTCTGATACTCTGAAAGTCTATCGCCGGCATAAGGATATCACTTATTCCTACATTTTCAGCTCTGTCGAGTACTTCCTCAATATCATTTTCTAATTGAGAAACATAAATATGGCAATGGGTGTCAATCATAGTAGTTTTTTTCATGTGCTGAACATAAGCAGGTTTTTATTCATCATCTACCAGAAGCAATAGAAAAACTCGCTTCGTACATCTTCTTTTATTATGCGACATTAGACTTTTTTTGTATCGTAAAATGAAATCTCAAAATTTAAATCAGCAAAAAATGGCGCTCACATACGGTACTTATCTAAAAGTGGATGAATTGCTCGAACTACAAGAAGTACAATCAAAGCCTGCACAGCATGACGAAATGCTCTTTATCGTCATACATCAGGCCTATGAATTATGGTTCAAACAGATTCTGCATGAATTTGACCTATTCCGAAATCAATTACAGCAAAACGAGTTATGGTCAGCTGTAAAAACGCTACGCCGTATTTTGGTAATTATGAAAACGCTGGTTGGTCAGACAGACATTTTGGAAACCATGACACCGCTTTCTTTTCAAAGTTTTCGTGGATTTTTGGATCAAGCCAGTGGTTTCCAATCCGTGCAGTTCAGAGGAATTGAGATTATCTGCGGATTACGCTCACCATTTATGCTAAACATCTTCCGGGAAGACGATAAAACCCGTGCTGTTCTTCAAAAGCGTCTGGATGAAACCACGATATGGGAAGCCTTCTGTAAATTTTTGATAGATTTGAACTATGATATCGAAATGCCTATCAGAAAAAACGATAAAGGATTAGTCCACGACCCAAGCGATCATAATCAAAATATTTTGGTAGATATCATGAAAAATGATCCCGAAATAGCGATGTTGGCAGAGTTGCTCGTTGATTTTGATGAAGGCCTGCAGGAATGGCGCTACCGCCACGTAAAAATGGTTGAGCGCACCATTGGATCAAAACCGGGAACAGGCGGCTCGCAGGGAGTTGAGTATCTCAAGAAAACACTACACCGAATGATTTTCCCTGATCTTTGGTACATAAGAAGTGAATTTTAGTCATTTAGCCATATACACTTTTCTAAAAACCGTTATTTATGTCTTATCAATTTGATGAATTAGCAATAAAACTTCAGCCACACTATTCAAAATTCAAGGTAAGTGAGCGCTTACTTTTCTCCGGACACTCCCATCAGGCCTGGCCGGATG
>SKIC01000032.1 GCA_007116685.1 Balneolales bacterium | reverse complement strand
TATATCTCATTTTATTTGAGTATCCCTGTCCGTCTCCGGTGATGACGCAATCAGCAAAATGACACTCTCGCATTTCGCTGACTTTCTACCCTAAGAATAGTTATGATTAATGGCACAGATGTTTCAAATAAGCGCACAAACGTGTCATAATAATCGAATAATCGTCCATTTCAGTGAAGATTTACCGATTCAAAGAACCAACCTTATTCCGTGATAATTGTTCGGATGATAGATTTTAGACAGGCAGTATAATGCAATTTCTGCACTTTTTCCCAGCTACAACTATCCACTTTTAGGACGCAAACCGAACTTCTTTTTGTAGAGGCGGGAGAAATATGAGGCATTGGAAAACCCGACTCTCTGGCTAACATCAGATATGAGGGCACGCGGTTCGTTGTGAAATATTTTCTGGGCTTCCAACAAACGGATTTCACGCACGAACTGAGCTGGTGTATACCCCGTTGCGATTTTCAAATTGCGATACAGCGTACTACGGCTTTGCACCACCAAAGCGGCCAATTCCTCGGCCGTTATTTCACTTTGTGAGAGACGCTCCCGAACATAAGTCTCCAAAGATTCCACCATACCCGTCAAAAAGGCATCCTCTACAACTTCACTATCCGTAGAATCCTCTTCGTATTCCTCTCTTGCTTCCTGACGATTTGAGCGCAATTCAAGCAAGTTTTCCGCTCTTACTACTAATTCCTCCGTACTAAATGGCTTTGCGAGATAATCGTTTACTCCAATTTCAAATCCCCGAATACGATCTTCCATTTCGGCGCGCGCAGATAAAATTATCACAGGTGTAAATCGGTGCGGCTCTGATTGACGGATATGAGATAAAACTCCAAATCCATCTATTTCTGGCATCATAATGTCTGTGATTACTAAATCTGGTGCCACAGCTTCCAGTTTTGCTATCCCCTCACGTCCGTTCTCGGCCACTTCTACGCGATACGTTTCGGAAAAAATATTAGCAATAAAATCGCGTAAATCGACATTATCTTCAATAATCAACACGAGAGGGGCATCCTCCGAAACAGTGACTCGGGATTCACTTTGTTCCACTTGCTGTGCTTCAGAACGATACTCTTCTTCTACAACCACGCCCGGCTCTTTAGGCTCAATGATCTGCTTTTCGTCAAAATGCGCCGAACCTTTTTTGATACGCAGAGTGAATTTGGTACCCTTGCCCAACTCACTTGCTACAGAAATATCGGCCTTATGCAAACGTACATATTCTCTGGTAATTGATAAGCCAATTCCCAGCCCTTTGCTTCCTTGTGCATCGGCTTCTGCTGTGGTTTCGAATCTTTTGAATATTCCGGATATACGCTCAGGTGGAATTCCTCGGCCAGTATCTGCTACACTCAGGATAACTTCGTCATTACTTTGCTCCAAACGAATCGAAACGGCTCCCTCGGCAGGCGTAAATTTAATCGCATTTCCAATCAAATTAATCATGATTTTCTCAAACTTGTCCAAATCCAGATACAGATTTGTGTCCTCAGTCAAGCCCTCGAAAATCATGTTTATTTTTTGTTGCTCTGCCAAGGATTCAAAATAATCGAAAATACGCTTACTGGTTTTGCTAATGCTTACCGGCTCTACTTGAAATTGGGTATCGCCCATTTCTAAACGAGCCAAATCCAACACCTGCTCCACCAACTGATGCAAACGTTTTCCATTTCGGCGGGCAATATCCAGCAAGTGATTCATGTCTGCTCCCACCGGCTGATTTTTGCGAATCATTTGCTCAATAGGCGCAAGTACCAACGACAATGGTGTTCGTAACTCGTGGGAAATATTCAGTATTAACTGATTTTTGAGCGTATCTAAACGTGCTAACTTTTCGGCTTGCTCAGCTTGTAAGAGTAAAGACTCCTGACGAGTGCGATACGACACATAATACCGAGCCACAAAACCTACCAATGCCAGAAAAAGCAAGCCAGCCAGAATACGGGCCCAGGTAGTTTGATACCAGGGTGGCATCACTATAATATTTAGCTCTGCAAAAGATGCGGCTTCAATACCATCGGCATTTCGAAGGGATACTTCTATCTGATGTGAACCCGGAGCCAACTGAAAAAATCGCAACTCAGGATTATCACTCCATTCAGACCATTGCTCTCCGGATAGTCGATATCGGAATTGTGCCCCCAAAGGATCATTAAAATCCAATGCGGCAAGGAGGATTCTAATGTCCCGTTGGTGATGCCCGATACGCAAATTATTACCATAGATTTCAATATTATCTTCGAACAGAGCTTCTACTTTGACAATTTTAGGCGATAAAATTTTCGAGTCTTCAAGCATTCTTTCAGGCTGAAAGAGAGATACTCCTTCTCCTTGCCACAATGGAGCTACCCAACCATCTCGCAGTCTTTTAAAACGTCCGTGGCGTTGTTGCTGCAAGGCTGGTAAACCATGATATCCTTGATAATGCCTCCATGTCCCATCCGATTTCTTATGGCTAAGGCCTCGGCGGTGCATCACCCACAATTCATCGTTTATGACTAAAACATCTGAAACCAAATCGGTTGGTAATTCATTTTGCATAGAAAAATGATTTTTAACCTCACCATTTAGATTCAGGAAGTAAACCCCATCATAGGAGCTACCAAAAACAATCATATCCTGAAAAGTGGTTATGGATGGGGCCGAAATTACTTCAATATCTATTTCCCATGGAATAAATTTCTGTCGGTTTTCGTCAAATAAATACAAGGAAGTAAAACCAATTGCGATAATGCTGCCATCCGAAAGTTGTACTAAATTATCCACACCGTGGATAAAGTAATCACTCCCTCGATTGGCATTAAATACAGTTATGGTTTCCGTTTGCGGATTGTATTGTTGTATTCCCGAGCCAAAACTCCATGCAAACCAGTATCGGCCGTGATTATCGAGCATATGATACGCACCCAACTCGTTAACAACTTCTTTGGGTATGCCGTCCTGCTCTGAAGTTAATTTTTCAAAGTTCGTCAAATCCTCAGAAAACCGAACAATACCCTGATTGCTTGAGACTGTAATTTTCCCTTCTTCTATGCTTAGAAATTCGTACAAACTTCCACCGCCCCAATTGCTGGAAGGTATTTCCCGAACACTGACTAGTTGTAGCGTTTCGGCATCATATAAAAGCTCATAAAATGACTCTAATGATATTACCAAAGCTCTGCCTGGAGATGGAAAATACCAGTCTCTAACTAAATTGTATTCATATCCTCCCAGCAAAAGTCCCCAATTCCGTTCCAGCCCACTTTCCCGATTTGCCGCCAAAATCCGACCTTCAAAAGACCCAGCTAATAATAAGCCATCCGGTGAAATAGCAGCATTCATTAGATAGGCATTCGCCCCGGAAGTAAAGTGTTCAGGATTGGTGAAATATGTATCAAACCTCTTATTCTTAGGAGTATATATTTGAAGTCCGGCGTTATTATAGCCAATCAACACCGCCCCATCATGGGAGATTGTGACATCATTAATTCGCTCTGCTGCCAGCAAATTATCATCTGACCTATTCCAAACAGTTATAGTTTCGGTTGCAGTATCAAAAACAGAGATGCCATTCGTAAACATAGTGGGCGAATCCAGCACAAATTCGTTGATCATCCAAATTTTCCCATCATGTTCTGCTTTAGGTGTCAAAAACAGATGTGGTGTCTCCGAAAACTCCGGGCGATCTGAAATCGAAGAGAATACGCCATCATGATAGCGCCAGGTTTGTCCGTATGTTGACAACCAAACTCCATCCGACTGATCCTTATATAGGCGATACACCGGGTCTGCTTGTTCTAACTCAGATGGAATTTCCATTCGTCTAAATTCAGCGGATTCAATATCATATTTCAGTACAGCCGAAGACGTAGCCAGCACAAGACTATGTTCATCGTAGGTCGTAATACTCCGAATGGTATCCTGTTGAATTTCAGATGGAAGCGGAATACGAATGGCTTCACTATTTGTAATTTTCGCCAAACTCCCAATTTCCCCAACCCACAAATTATTTTGAGATACTTGAATAGGGTATTCAAATGTTCGCCATAAGATGCGATGCAGCATAACTGAGTTTAAAGAAAAAACATCCTCTTGCTCTTTTACAACTTGCGGCTTATCGAGATTTGAGTTCCAGAGAACTAAATTGGGTGAATTTGAACCGTTATGATGGAGCTTAAAATATACCCCGGCTTTGGTAACGGCTATGGGCTCAGTACGACCAGACTCAGCTTCTTCCGGTAAAATCACAGATAAATCCAACACCTCAAATTCTCTTTTATTTGCGTTGAATCGCGCCACCAAGCCTTCTGAGCGCAATCCAAGCCAGGGTACTCCACTGTAATCCATAAGTATGGAGTCTAATATTTTACGCGTCAAATCTTGCTCTTCATGGTGAATTCTAAACTGCTCGAAATGGCGCCCATCGTAGCGAATCATCCCGCCCTGTGTATGTAGCCAGATAAAACCTTGCCCATCTTGATGAATTTCCAGAACAGTGTCGTTGATTAGCCCGTTTTGTAAATCATAATTCCGAAAAAGTATGGACGAATCATCCTTCTGAGCATTTATACTTCCTGTACAAATGAAAAGTAGTATGATTAAAAAAAGATGCTTTCGATGAAAAGAATAGACCATAATTTTGTTAGGGGGAAATTGCGAGCCTGGAAGCTAATATCAGATATTGATTGACAAGGTTCAAGAAGTTTAAAAGGATATGCGGTTATGCTTCCAAAAGTACAAACCCCTTAAATTTCTTTTTCAATAAGGGTTTCACATAAGAAAGAGTTCCTTTTACCTCCAATAATACCGCCACACTCTTCGACCGTCTGAGCGGTATTTGATTGCTCCGTCCAGGCTTGTGTACGCTATTTCCGGAACAACCGCTTGCAATCGCATTACAGCATCCGGGTGAGGATGGCGGTGACGATTGTAAAATCCCAAAGAAACGAAAGCGTGTTGCGGTGCGGCGTGGGTAAGAAAATCAATCTGGGAACTTGTGTTACTCCCGTGATGGGCTATTTTGAGTATATCTGTATTTAGAAAATCTCCATAAATATCTATCAGCCAGCCTTCAGTCTGAGAGGTAGCATCTCCCGTGAACAAAACTGAGGTTTCTCCATACAATAATTTACCCACTATGGAGAAGGTATTCGGGTCATTTCCTGTCAATTTGCGATGAGGAGACATCACAAGAAATGGAGTTTCACCAATCCAGATAACATCGCCTAAACTTGGATTAACTATCGGCACATTTCGTTCTTCAGCAGTTTGCAAAAATCTTTGGTAAAGCGCACTGCCGTATGTAAATCCTGCATCGTAAACGGTATCTACCGAAATAGCTTCTAAAATTTCCACAATTCCGCCGATATGATCAGCATGAGGATGAGACAGAATGATAGCATCTAAATGAGTAATTCCTCGGCTTTGCAAATCTGGTAAGATGACATGGCTCCCGCTAGTACGTCTGGGTGTCCACAAGCCTACATCGTATAAGGCATTCGCACCACAGGGTGTTTGAATCAAAATGGCATCAGCTTGTCCCACATCATAACTAACAATGTGCAGTGGTGGAACCTGAACCTTTTTATAGATTTGCTCAACCTGATAAACACAGAGCAAAGCCAGTAAGCCAATAAGCATTTTCCACCTTAAAAACGGATTGTAGATAGAGGCCAAAAAAAGAAACAGCGCTATCCATATTAAGAAAACCAGATAGCTTGAAATCGTCACTGCAATCCAGGCCAATTCCCACTCCGCTACAATTCTGACCAGATAGTGTAGGGCGCCAAAGAAGTAATCAGCCGGCGTGTTTAAAATGATTGCCAATGCGGGTAGTATCAAGCTGAGGAGCATCATCACCAATGTCCAGGAAAAAGCGATTTGTACTAAAAAAGCAGCCAAAGTATTACTCAGCGGACCAATGATGGAATATTCTCCGAAATACCAGGCTAATATGGGGTATAATCCGGCTTGCACTAGTACACTAACCATAATTGCCTGATAGAGCCCGCCAATTTTGGTACCTCGTAATGCAACCGGAAGAGACTGACGAAGTACGGGCAGCATAATTAAAATGACAAATACGGCTCCAAAAGAGAGCTGAAATCCAATCTGGAAAAGTTGGTTAGGATCGTAAAGAAGTATAATCAGAGCAGCGGCGCCGAGATAATTCAGTGAATTTCCGTGTTTTCTGAAAATTCGGGCGTAGAAAAGTAAAATCGCCATTACGGAAGCGCGCAAAACCGAAACCGTAAAACCTGTTATACCGGCATAGGCAAAAAGCAACAACAAAACTCCGGAAAACGCTATCCATCGATTTCTATTTGTGCCCCAAAGCCATGGCAAGAGAAACCAAATCGGAAACAACAGAAAACCAACATGCATCCCGGAAACAGCCATCAAGTGAGCAAGCCCGGCT
>SKIC01000024.1 GCA_007116685.1 Balneolales bacterium | reverse complement strand
TTCTTTACAGAGATCACTCTTTAACCGGTTACGCTGAAGTTGGAGTATTTGGCGTTTTTGATGGCTCAGGCAATATCGATACTCCATGGCGGGAAAATGTTTTTACGCACAGAGTAAAAACCGTCGCCTTTTTTGACTTCCATCTCACAAAAAACGATTCTATTACGATTGCCCCTTTTCGGGAAACCATGGAAATGATGACCTGGTATCATCCTGATGGGGGAATGATAAAGCGTGATCGCCGTCCCTTTGAAATCACAATTCCTACCATACCCTCCCGGGGACCTGGGATAGTTTATAGGGGTGAGCGCTGGATTTTGAGAAATCTTCATGGAATAGACATCTAAAAACCGAATTAGCCTATGCTCAATTATATCTGGGGCGGCTTAATTATTATCAGCCTGGTTTTTGCCATCGTGCAGGATACCGCTGATTTAATGACAGACCGCTATCTGAATAGTAAACCGTGGGAAGTTGAAATTAAATTTCCCGAAGATGCAGACAAAGAGCGACGCCAATCGGTTAGACTCGGCTTACCGGATAATAGTGAAGCAATAACAGCTACCTGGCGACCAGTGGATGATCAGACCGAAGTTATCATCTCTGTAACTGATAAATTGCCTAAGCATTGGCAGGATGTGGCTCAGGAGCAAGAAGCAAGGGACAAAAACACGCTTCGTGCCATTTTAAAAGACTTTGATTCTCAAACCGGCATGGCTACCATAGTTTTGCCGGAAGTACGATTTGTGAAAATCCGAGCCATCCAAACAGCCGCTTTTGACATGGCTGAATTTGCAGTAACGCTGGCGATAGGATTGATAGGAATTATGGCTCTTTGGTTGGGTTTGATGCAAATTGCTAAGGAAGCCGGATTGATTAATCTGATTGTAAAAGCTGTGCAGCCATTCATGAGATATCTATTCCCAAATGTGCCCAAAGATCATCCTGCTTTGGGTATGATTAGCCTGAATTTGTCGGCAAATGTTCTCGGATTGGGTAATGCCGCAACACCATTGGGGATAAAAGCGATGGAAGAATTGCAGAAAATCAATCCCAATAAAGATGAGGCTTCAAATGCCATGTGTATGTTTCTGACTTTGAATACATCCAGTGTGCAATTATTACCTCCCGCAACTCTTGTAGCAATTATGGGTTTGGGTGTGAATGAGTTGATTGTCAGCATTACTCTGGCAACAGCAGTAGCCACAATTGTTGGTGTTATTGCAGCAAAATGGTATGCCCGCAAATATCCGGAACCATCACTTATTGAAAACGGGGAGGAAAACTAATGCAAACGTTTGCTGTATTTATATTACCTCTGATAATCGTACTCATTCCATTGTATGGTCTGATTAAAAAAGTACCCGTTTATGAAGTTTTTGTTGATGGTGCCAAAGAGGGATTTCAGATTGGTGTTCGAATTATTCCATATCTGGTAGCTATTCTATTTGCTATTGGTATGTTTCGTGCCAGCGGTGCAATGGATTGGATGATTACGGGTTTAAGGCCAGTATTGTCTTTAGTGGGATTTCCTGCTGATTTACTTCCAATGGCAATTTTTCGTCCACTAACAGGGAGTGGTTCTGTTGGGATTTTAGCAGATTTGATTGCTGTACATGGGGAAGATTCCTTAATCGTAAAAATGGCAGCAACTATGTTTGGCTCTACAGAAACCACCTTTTACGTTATTGCTGTTTATTTTGGCTCTGTAGGAATCCGAAGAATGCGTTATGCCGTACAGACCGGTCTGATTGCTGATTTAGCCGGCATTATTGCTTCTGTAGCAGTAGTTTACTGGCTGCTTGGTTGATGTTTAGCATTACCTGCGCAGAAATCATCCGAGTTGGCGCAAGGCCTGAATCCGTACGAGCGCCGGTGGGTGTGAATAATTCATAAACACATAAAACGGATGAGGAGTCAGGTTTGAAAGATTATGCGCTGAAAGTTTTTTCAAGGCGTCAATCATCACCTCCGGCTCTCTCGTAGTGTCTGCTGCAAAAGCATCTGCTTCAAATTCGTGTTTTCTGCTTAGGATATTCATGAAAATGGAGAGTATCATTTCTACGGGAGTGAAAAGTAAGCCAAAGAAGATGAGTCCGGCATAAACCGACATATTTTCCATATAAAATGCATCAAACAAGCCCTCAGAACTCAGAAAAAACTGTAAAAGTGCCAAGAGTACGCCGGTATGAAGCACACTAATAACCATTCCTTTTACGATGTGTTTCTTTTTGTAATGCCCGATTTCATGGGCTAGAATAGCCACGAGTTCTGCTACCGTATGCTTTTCAATCAAAGTGTCATAGAGAGCAATACGCTTATTTTTTCCAAAGCCGGTGAAAAAAGCATTGGACTTTGAAGAGCGCTTTGAGCCATCAATTTTGAACACTCCTTTTAAGGGAAAGTCTGCCTTATCTGCTGTTTTCATTATTTCAGATCGTAATTGGCCATCCTCTAAAGGTTCAAACTTGTTGAAAAGAGGCATTATCCAGGTTGGGGCTATGTACTGAATAATGAGTGTAAAAATCACCACAGTTGCCCATGCGTAAAGCCAGGCAAAACTTCCGGCATACATGAAAAAGTAGAGTAAACCAGCTAATAAAGGACCACCAAGTAACACAGTTAAAAGCAATCCCTTAAATAAATCAGCGATAAAAGTAGTTGGACTTGTTTTGTTAAACCCGAATCGTTCTTCAATCACAAAAGTCCTGTAGATACTAAATGGAAGGCTTATTACTGTGTTTCCAATCACGAGAATTCCAATAAATAGTAAACCGGTAATAAGTTCAGAAAACCCCCAGCTACGAACGATTACATCCAACCAGTTAAATCCCCCTAAAAACCAGAATCCAAGCAGTAAAAGCAGGCTAAATGTAGAGATGATTACTCCAAATCGAGTAGTTACTTTGGTGTACTCCTGACTTTTGGCGTATCTCTCCTGATCGTAAATCCCATCAAATTCTTTGGGTAATTCTTTTTTGAGAGCAGATAGATTCAAATAATCTGAAATTATGTCTATCAGATAATTAAGAATGAGAGCCAGGAGAATAATAATTGCGAAAGTATTCATAATAGAAAATGGTGTAGGAAAAATTACAGGATGCCAAAGGTAAGAGTTTTGAAAAACAAATTACGTCTGATTACTGATAGTTCCCCTTTTTACTACCGTTTGTGCTTTCTATCTTACTTTTAAATTAATATGGATTGGGATATGGATACGCAGATTTTTAAGAATTGTACCGTAGTTGAACTTGCATCTGTATTGGCCGGGCCATCCGTTGGTATGTTTTTGGCGGAACTTGGAGCGAATGTTATTAAAGTGGAGCACCCAGGAACAGGAGGGGACGTAACCCGATCATGGAAACTGCCGGGTGAATCTGATGAATTGGCGGTTAGTTCCTACTATCATAGTATTAACTGGGGTAAGAAAGTAGTTTTCTGGGATGTGAAAAAAGAACAGGATAAAGCAAAACTCACGGATGTACTCAAAAAAGCGGATATCGTTTTGGTGAGCTTCAAGCCTGGAGATGCTAAAAAGTTGGGATTGCTTCCAGAAGACCTTTTTGCAATAAATTCCGACTTGATGTACGTATCGCTCACCGGTTTTGGGGCTGATGACCCGCGAACAGCCTACGATGCTTTATTGCAAGCCGAAACAGGGTTTATGTATCTCAACAGAAAGCCAGGCGATGAACCCTTGAAAATGCCGGTTGCTTTAATAGATATTTTAGCGGCTCATCATTTGAAAGAATTGCTGTTAATTGCCTGGATTGCACGGCGCGATACTAAAGAATCGGTGCTTATTGAAACGAATTTATTTGATGCTGCGATGGCTTCTTTGGCAAATCAGGCAAGTTCATGGTTGCATGCCGGAATCTCTCCTGAACCTAGGGGAAGTGAACATCCACATATTTATCCCTATGGCAGCGTTTTTCAGTGTGCCGATGGTAAGCAGTTAGTTTTGGCTATAGGTAATAACAAACAATTTAAAATTCTCTGCGACCTTCTAAAATCACCTGATTTAGCACAAAACGAGACATATAGCAAAAATGAAGAGCGAAGCAGAAATAGGAAAAAACTTAGAGAAAAATTACGAACGGTATTTCAAAAAGTACCGAGTGCAGAAAAGTTTGTTGAAAAAGCGATCAATGCTAAATTACCTGTAGGTTTAATCCGAAGTGTACCCGAGGCATTAGAGCAGTACGAACATCAAAAAAGATTTTTCCATACTTCTGATGGAGAAAAAGCCATGCCGGCCCTGAGTGGATATATCAATGGGAAATCACCAATTAAAAACTTGAATCGTCCTCAAGGGTAATTGTTCAAGCTTTTCACTTACCTATGCAAAAGCGGCTAAAAATAGAGTCTAATATGTCCTCATTTGTTATTTCTCCGGTAATGGTTCCCAGTGCCTGAAGGGCGGCGCGCAAGTCTATAGAAAGAAAATCTCCGGTAACGCCATCATCCAAAGCCTGAAGCGCCGATGAGATATGACCGCGAGATTTTTGAAGGGCATCCCTGTGTCTGGAAGACGTAACCATAATGCCGGAAGTATCGATTTGGGCATCCGCTAACACACGCTCTTTCATCAAGCGTTTTAACTCATCTATTCCTGTACCATTTTTTGCGGATATTTGTATATCAACTGAGAATTGATCTAAAATCTGACTGTCCGATTTGGAACCGGCAACTACAATGGGTTTATCAGGCCATTGCCTTCGGATAAGTTCGAGTTGTGCTTCGTCATCCGGATCAAAAGGGGCAGACATATCTCGCAAATAAACTACAATATCTGCTTCAGAGATGGCTTTATGAGAACGCTTCACACCTTCGGCTTCAATTTCGTCATCGGTTGTACGAATTCCGGCTGTGTCGGTAAGGGTGAATAGGAGGCCATCGTAACTCCAGTCAGCATCTATTACATCGCGAGTAGTACCAGCGGTGGCGGATACGATTGCTCGTTCTTTGCCCATGAACGTGTTCATCAGGGTTGATTTTCCGGCATTGGGCAAACCTGCTAGTACCGTTTTTACGCCATTTTTGATGAGTCTTCCAGCTTCATAGGTATCGAGTAATTGGTCGATTTCAGGAATTAAATCTGATAATAATCGGTGTAATTGTTCTTTATTGGCAAACTCTACGTCTTCCTCTATGAAATCTAATTCCAATTCAATCATAGCGGTTGCATCAATAATTTGCTGACGAAAAGTTCTTATATGACTACCCAATCTTCCTTCTAACTGTTGATGGGCACTTTCGGCGGCTTTTTTACTCTTTGCATGAATGATATCGGCGACTGCTTCTGCTTGTTCAAGAGACAATTTCCCATTCAAAAATGCGCGATGCGTAAACTCGCCGGGCTCAGCGTGACGAACTCCAGCCTGCAAAATCGTTTCTAAAACAGTTTGTGTAATTAGAGAACCACCATGACAGGAAATCTCAGCAGTATCTTCTCCCGTGTAAGAATGTGGTGATTTGAAAACGGAAATCAGAACCTCATCAACAATTTTTTCATCTTTGAGAATGTGGCCATAATGAATGGTGTGAGTGGCTTGATCTGCAAGGTTTTTTCCTCTGAATACCTGATTTATTTTCTCAAAAACTCCAATTCCGGAAACCCGGATGACAGAAATACCCGCTTGTCCCAGCGCCGTTGCAATAGCAGTAATAGGTTCCTTTTGAATGATATCAGTTGTTTGCATCTAGTAGTTAATTTGAGGGGTTACTTATCAGCAGATGTTAGCCAAAATCGAAAAGTCGTACCTTCACCCGGAATACTTTCAACTTCTATATTCGTTTTGTGCGCATCTATGATGCTTTTAACAACAGCCAATCCTAGTCCGGTTCCCCCTTTATCCCGACTTCGGGCCTTATCCGTTCTAAAAAATCTGTCGAATAATTTTTCTACATGCTCTTCAGGAATTCCCGGTCCTGTATCAGAAATTGAAACACAGACTTTTCCATCATCTTGAATTGCATATGAAATACGGATTTCACCTTCAGTGGTAAATTTTTGAGCATTAGATACGAGATTCTCAAAAACCTGTTCAATTTTTTGAGGATCGGCATTTACGAGAAGGGGCGTATCATCATAAGAAAACGTGATACCTTTATTTTGTATCGTTTCTTCATACATCATGGCAATATTATGTACGACGTTACTCAAATCGAAGGTTTCTTCCTGGATAAAATATTCGTCAGAGTCGTATCTCTGTAAGGTCATCAAATCCTTAAATAA
The DNA here is from genome assembly GCA_007116685.1 of Balneolales bacterium. Lineage (GTDB taxonomy): Bacteria > Bacteroidota > Rhodothermia > Balneolales > Natronogracilivirgulaceae > SKIC01. Next base: position 186 of record SKIC01000024.1, on the reverse strand, counting down.
ATTACTGAGCCGTTCACTTTGCGTTCGGGCATTGTGCAGATAGCGTTCTTGTTTGTCAGTTGGTAATTTATTTAGCGAGAGCATTTCCAGAGAACCCATAATAGTATGGAGCGGATTTCTAACTTCATGAGTGATATCGCCAAAAAATTGCCTTTGGCGCTCGTTTATTCGTTGAAGCCTTTCGTT
>SKIC01000283.1 GCA_007116685.1 Balneolales bacterium | reverse complement strand
GGATTTACAGAATAAGACAGCCATCATTACCGGCGCGAGTAGTGGAATTGGAGCCGAATTTTCTATTGCTTTAGCTGCTAAGGGAGTAAAAGTGTATGGATTGGCTCGCAGGGAAGAAAAACTAAAAGAAGTTCTGAATAAGGCGGGGGAGCATTTCATTCCGGTGGTTTTGGATATCACCAAAATGGAAGATGTTCATAATTGGATTGACGAGACATTCAATGAGACCAACGTCCCCGACATTTTAATAAATAATGCCGGATTAGGCCATTTTGGAAATATTGAGGATATCACTCCGGAAGCCTGGCATACAATGATGAATGTAAATTTGAACGGGGTGTATTATATCACCAGTAAAGTAGTGCCCCTTATGAAAACCAATCCTGCAGTATGTCATATTGTGAATATTGCGTCCGTTGCTGGCCTGATCGGGAATCCTCAAATTAGTGGATATAATGCCACAAAATTTGGATTACGTGGTTTCAGCGAAGCTTTATTCAAGGAATTGCGCTATGATGGCATCAAAGTTACCTGTATGTTCCCTGGTTCTATTGCTACAGAATTTTTCGACAATGCCGGTGCTGAGACTCATGCCAATATGATGCAAGGGCCAGACGTTGCAAAGGTTCTTGTTAACGTTTTAGAAACTCCTGACAATCTTCTGATTGATGAGTTAGCATTGCGTCCGTTAAATCCTAAAGCACCAGATTCCTGATTTGTGAAAAAAACTCCGCTATTAATAGTTTTATTAACCATTCTTGTATTAGCGAATTGCAATCAAGAAGGAAAAGAGAATGTCATTCCAGAGGATACGTACATTAAGATTATTGCGGAGTTGCACATCATCCGGACCATTGAGCAAAACTACTCTGAAGAAATTAACAGAGATGAATTACTGCTCCAGATGTTTGACCACTATCAGATAACGGAGGATGAGTTTGATTACAGCCACAGATTTTATCAAAGAGATGTGGAGAATCAGCGAATTAGACTCAGGAAAGCGCGTGACTTGTTACAAGATACCTATAGTGATTTGAATACGCTCTTTCTGCAAAAAAGAACAGTAGAATAACCCGAAATCAGGCGGAGTACTTAGTTTCTTCGCCTGATGTATCTGCTTTCAAATATCCTTCCCGAACCAGGAAATCAAGGGTTTCTTTTAGTTTCATCTCATCTGCACCCGATGTTTCGCTTAGCCTGCCAAAACTCATGGGTTCCTCTCTCACTAGATTGATAATCTCATTTTTCAAATCAGTTTTAGAAGCTTTCTTGTTGTTGAGGCAATAATCACAATTGCCGCAGAATTCGGGTACGTTTTTGTCGCCAAAATAGATCCTGATAAAACGTGTTCTGCACTCTTTGGTTTTCAAAAACAGGTGCATTTTTTCCAGCTTTGCAAACAAGGTGGAGCGGTGAGAATTGAATCTTTTCACATCAACGGGAATTCTTTTTTGTCGCTCTTGAATGAGCTGTCCCAGGGTTTGATTTTCCCAATGGGTGAAATTCAGAAGTTGTTCTCTGCTAAGTATTTGAATTCCCTTTAGTAAACTATTTCTACTTACTTCCAATTTCTTGCAAAGGTAATCCATCTCTAAAAAAACGGTTTCTTCGTGCGCCTGAAATCCAAATAATCTGTAAACCTGATCAGCAAAACGTACTTTTTTTGGATTGTTATATCTCTGAATTTGATCTTGTATGCCTTCCGAGGTACCCAAAAACTGAACTCCTAATTGCTCTTTAGTGTATGTTTGTAGATTTAATACTCCGAACTGTTCCATCAGAGAAAGGCATTGTCTTACCGTAGCAATTGGCTTCTTTGAGCGTTTGGATACAGAATCAAAATCTATAGCTTCTATCTTTTCCATTACATCTCCGATTGCCAGGTGCCAGGAATCACAAATAGCAGAATACACTTGATTAATGGTATCTAAATCAGGATAGGAGCGCATCATCCTACTTTTGGAAGTTTCCTCATCGGATTTTTTATAGAGAACCATCGGATAGGAAAGAGCGCCATCTCGTCCGGCCCGACCTGCTTCCTGATAGTAATTTTCAATAGAATAGGGGATATCGTAATGAATGACATAGCGGCAATCCGGCTTATCAATGCCCATTCCAAAAGCGTTGGTAGCTACAACCAAAGGTAATTTCCCATCAACCCAATCCTGTTGAATATTTGCTCTTTGATCGGATGTGAGTCCGGCATGATATGCTTTGGTTGGTATAGCCTTTTGGGTAAGTAATTCTGCCAATTCTTCGCAGGCTCTTCGCGTTCCGGCATAAACCAACCCGCTGCCTTTAGCTTTTTTGACGATTTCGAGCAGTTTTCGCTCTTTTTGCTCAACATTGAATACCCACCATCTCAAATTAGCTCTGTTTGCGCCTGTGGCAATTACATTGGGATTTTTGAACCCCAGTACTGACACAATATCATGACGAACTTCGGGCGTGGCTGTAGCGGTGAGTGCTAACCATCGAGGATTTTTAGTGTATGTGCTGAATGATTCCTTTATCATTCTATACGGTGGACGAAAATCGTGTCCCCATTCAGAAATACAATGTGCCTCGTCAATAGCAATTAAGGAAATATTCAAATTTGGCAATTCGCTCTGCCATAGGTCGGTTTGAAGACGTTCAGGAGAAACATACAGTAACTTATACATACCATTTCTGGCATTAATCAATCTCTGTTCTGTTTCTCTACGTGATATAGTGGCATTAATCAGAGTAGCCCTAATACCTAATTTCTTAGCTTGTTGAACCTGATCATGCATGAGAGCAACCAGAGGTGAAATCACAAGTGTTAAACCATCAAGCACAGTTGCCGGCACTTGGTAGCACAAAGATTTACCACCGCCGGTTGGGAACAGAACCAAAGTCTCATTGCCAGAAAGTACCGAAGAAATCGCCTTATCCTGACCCGATCTAAAATCGGGATAGCCCCATATTTTTTGTAAATTTTGCTTGGCTTGATTAAATAAATCTGACATGGCACAAATATACATCTCAACATTGGAAAAATGGAATAATGAGCACAAAATCTGAAGAATACTTGTACCTGGATATTGGGAACACACGCCTCAAAGCCAAAACGCTTAAAGATGGAAAATGGAGTAGTGTATATACAGCCGAAACAACAAATCCGGATGAATGGCAGGCAGTGGATTGGATGAATCTTTCAGGTGGAAATAAAATTATTATGTGTAGCGTGGTGCCCAAGCTTACTGAGTATTTCAAAAGTCACTACAAAGAGGAAAAAATTCTTAGTATAAATCACAAGAATATTCCGGCAGAGCTCTTGAATTATGAAACTCCAGATACATTAGGTATGGATCGCTTAATGGCTAGTTGGGGCGCCTATGAACGATTCGGGCAGGCTTGTATTGTTATTGATTCCGGAACAGCTTGCACCATTGATTATATAGATGAACAAGGCGTATTTCAAGGTGGAATCATTATGCCCGGATTGAATTCTTTGGGCAGAGCATTGCATGAATTTACCGGAGCATTGCCTCTTTCTGATAAAAAAAGTCCTGAATCGTATCCACCAAAAACCACAATGGATGCCATACGCGCAGGTACAGTATCTACATTTCATACTTCAATTGATTACCACGTAAACAGGCTTAGAGAATTGAATAGCAATGTGTTAATTGTTTTGACAGGTGGAGAAGCCCCTGTATTGAAAACATTGATTTCTAAAGCAAAAACAACAAATGATTTGGTCTTTTTGGGTATGAAAAGGTTTCTGCATTTATCATCTACTAATTTTTAATTAAATACGGTAATTGCGTATTATTGAGAGTGATTCAAAACATTAAACTTGTTGAAAGACCCGAATCCCTTGTCTCGTTTGCGTGCTTCTGATTTCAGTCATTGCTATTCCATAATCAGTATATGGGGTATTATTCTTCTCTCTTTTTTACCCCAGCTCGTATTTGCTCAAGCAAATAATTTAGAGAGAGTTTCTATAGCAGACAGAAGTGATGGCTTGGGCCACGTAATTCGTTTCCACTTGAGCGCCGAAGCCGATTCTTTTATGGTTTGGCAAGCCGAAGACGGATTGATTCAATTAGCGATTTATCATTCCCGAATCAATGAAAACAATATCGGTAATCCCGGGCGTCGATCTCCAGTAACTTTTATGGATTTTACGGATATCCCAAACGGAATTGGAGTGGATATTCAATTAGAAAGCAACGCTTACTTTATTGCCCGTGCTTATCCTGATGGTGGTTCTAATGACTTACTTTTAGGGTTAACATTAGCTTCAGATCATGAATTGAATGTGCTCACAGAAGGGATTACACCTTTATCATGGCAAAGGATGAATATGTTGGCTTCGGGTGCTTCTGATGTAGATACTTTGGCATTGGTAGACGAATCTGAGTATGAAAACCTTGAAAATTTAAGTATACAGGTATATGATGACTTTGACATGTTCACCTATGATGGATATAAATTTGATACGGTTGTAATAGATGCAGGTCATGGTGGCAGAGATCCCGGTGCTATTGGCGTTTCCGGAGTTTTTGAAAAGGATATTACCTTAGCTGTTGCTTTGAAATTAGGTGCCTACATTAACGAACACATGCCCGATGTAAACGTTGTGTATACCCGGAATGACGATACCTTTGTGCCGCTCGAAGAAAGAGGTAGAATTGCCAACAGAGCAAGAGGAGATTTGTTTATCTCTATCCACGCCAATTCTGCCGGGAATAGAAATGCCAGAGGTACGGAAGTTTACTTTTTGGGATTGGCAAAAACTCAGGAAGCGCTCGCTGTGATGAAGAGAGAAAACAGTGTAGTGCGTTTTGAAGAAGAAAGCGAACGTTCTGAGGAGTTAACCGAAGAACAATTATTGATTTTTGAATTGACCAATAGTGGTTACCTGGCTAGCAGCGAGATAATTTCAGCGATGTTGGATGATCAATTTTCTAACAGAGCACAACGCAGATCAAGAGGTGTGAAGCAGGCGCCATTTATAGTTTTATATCATGCTTCCATGCCTGCCATTTTAGTGGAACTTGGTTTTATCACTAACCCAAGTGAAGAAAGATTTCTGAATAGCGAATACGGACAAACTATAATGGCTTCAGCCATTTTTAGGGCGGTTAGAGATTATCGCGACAAAGTTATGCGCAGTCAAAACAATAATGGAAACTAAACTTATGCAAAACCCTCTTATAATTGGCGTTGCCGGTGGAAGTGGTTCGGGTAAGACTACCGTCGTAAATCATATCGTGCGGACAATAGGTAAAGAAAATTTAGCTTTGCTACAGCATGATTCCTACTACCGTGATTTGAAGCACATCAGCTTTGAAGAGCGTACTAAGCAAAACTTTGACCACCCATCATCCCTTGAAACCGAATTGATGATTCGCCACCTGCAGGCTCTACTTAAGGGATACAGTGTCGAAGTTCCGGAATATGATTTTGCTAATCACGTAAGAAAAGAACAATCCCAGCCTTGTACTCCAAAAAAAATCATTTTAGTTGATGGAATTTTGATTTTTTACGAGAAAGATCTTCGCGATTTAATGGACATTAAAATTTTCGTTGATACCGATGATGATGTCCGTTTATTAAGACGCCTCAAAAGGGACATCATGGAACGGGAGAGGTCTATTGAATCTGTATTGCATCAGTACGAAAAGTTTGTACGTCCCATGCACCTCGAATTCGTAGAGCCGACCAAAAGATATGCTGATATCATTATACCACATGGCGGAGAAAATCAGGTAGCACTAAGTATGGTCAATGCTCTATTACAGGAGCGTATTAAAGATGTGACGGAGCCCGATATGGTTGACGAAGAAAGTGCAGAATTAGAAGATTAAGCGCCTTTTTTCTTCTTTTTCTTGTAACTAACGTATCGTGCCCCAAAAACTTTCAGCATTTGTTGATCACGGAATCGGATGGCTTCTTCAAGTTTTTCTTTATAGAGACGATTAAATTCTCTTTTTCCGGTAAACTCGGGTATTCTAAAAATTTTCAGTCGGTAAACGCCTTTTTCCGGGGAGTAGGAAACTTGAAGGTAATGGTCTTCAATCTTAGCTTTTTTTCTAGTTTTCTTTTTGACGATGTAGCGTATTCCCGGCTGACCAATATTGGTTTTTTTACCCAAATGCATGGTACGTTCGGGGTTTTTGGCAAACTTTTTCCACTGATCTAGATTTTTATCTCTAAAGTTCTGCGCTTCAGACAGAGATTCATCCTTACCACCATGTTTACCATCACTAAAAAACTTACTTACTTTATTTCCATCTCTCCGTATCCGAACGAACCATCCAAAGGTATTTTTGGATTCTTGGTCAATCCGGCTGATGTTATGCATGTTTTGTTCTTTTTTCTTAAATGACACGTCTTTATCTCTAATAAATTCTAAATATTACATCCATTAATAAGCTTTTCGAGTAAGCCGATTTAG
>SKIC01000292.1 GCA_007116685.1 Balneolales bacterium | reverse complement strand
GATGACGCGAGTAGTGTTTGTTGGCAACGCCCTGCTCATTCCTTTCTTTTTAATTTCTGTGGGGATGCTAGTTGATGTAGCCGTTCTTGTGAGTCTGGAAGTTTGGTTACTTGCTTTGTCGTTTACGGCCTTAGTTTTTGTCGGTAAATCATTGGGTGTTTTCACTACCAAGTTTATTTATAAACTATCCATGCCCGAAAACTGGACGATGATTGGTCTTTCCACTCCTCAGGCTGCAGCTACACTTGCCGTAACTCTCGTTGGTTTTGATCTCGGTTTCTTTAACGAGACAGTTGTTAATGCGGTTGTTATTATGATTTTGATTACCTGTCTGATTGGTCCGCTTCTGGTAGAAAACTTTGGACGTAAAGTAGCACGTCAAGAAGAAAAACGACCATACGATCCTGCTGATGCGCCACAGCGTATTTTGGTTCCTCTTGCTAATCCGGCAACATCTGAGTCACTTATGGATTTGGCAATAATGATGCGAAAAACCAGTTCAGAAGAGCCTCTCTTCCCTCTCACCGTTACCTTAGACCGTGGTGATGTTGATGCTCAGGTTGCAGCTAGTGAAAAAACGCTCAGCCATGCTGTCGTTCACGCCGCTGCCGCCGACATCCCGGTTATTCCTGTAACCAGAGTAGATATGAATGTTGCTACGGCCATGACCCGGGCTATTAAAGAACTTCGTATTTCTGATGTAATCATCGGATGGAATGGCGAAATTGGTCCGCGCCAAAGAATTTTCGGTACTATTCTGGATCAGCTTTTAGAACAAACTGATGAAACAGCAATGGTATGCAGGTTCAATGAGCCCTTAAATACAGCAGAGAGAATAAAATTATTCATTCCACCACTGGCTGATCATGAACCAGGATTTATGAGTACCATAACTATGATTAAAAACCTGAGTGGCCAAATTGGAGCAGGTTTAGTGGTTTATGGTACTAAAGATAATTTGAGTATTGCCAAAGAATATATCACCCAACGTGAACCTGAATTGGAAGCAACTTTTGAGGAGTTATCCGATTGGTTTGATTTGTATAAAACAAAATCTCTGGAGATTAGCGAAAACGATTTGGTTATTCTCTATGGTGCTCGTCGCGACACTATTTCATGGCAACGCTCATTAGAAAGATTACCTCAGTTATTTGCCAAAAATTTTGATAATAATCTGATTGTGATTTATCCGTCTGAGGTGGTTCACGAAAGCAACGCTGTTTTACAATTAAACTTCCAACGTGGGAAAATCCCGCCGCTTTTTGCCCCAAACATTGATATCGAGCTCGATGATATGAGTTATGGCAAAGCTCTGCGTTACTTACTTGAAAATCACTTTTATGAGCGTGAAAAAGGTTTAAATGCCACTGTTGAACGTTTATTAAAGATTGATCCCGATAATATGCCCGGCGAACTACCTGGGGTTGTAATAAGCCACACTCGAACGCAATATGTTTCTGACCCAACACTATTTCTGGGGATTAGTAAAGAAGGTCTTTCTCATGAAAAAGTGGAAGAGAAAGTACATGTAATATTTTTACTTCTTACACCGGAAGATTATCCTGTAAATCGTTGTATTTCAGTTCTTGGAAGAATTGCACGATTGATAAGAAGTAAAGAAATGGTAAACAAACTAAGTAATGTGGCATCTATTCAAGAAATAAGAGATATTTTTTCAGCAAAACTTGAGTTTAAAGAAGAAAAGAAATCGGCAAGCAAAGACTCCGGTTCTCAATCCTAACTGACCTAGATTTATTATGCGTTTTTTCTCGTTTTTAGTTCTACTACTCTCTTTCACCTTATCGTCTAATGCACAAAACCCAATTCCGATTGCAGATGCTCGCCAAATGGGCAGTGGTAATACCGTGACCGTGTCCGGATGGGTTACCGTATCAGACCAATATTTAGGGCCAATGTATATTCAGGATGAAACGGCGGGTATTGCTGTTTTTTCAGCCGCACTGATGAGACCGGACTTTACACTAGATGTGCAATTAGGCGACTCCGTAGTTGTTACCGGAGGTATGTCACTATTTAATGGATTGTTGCAAATTTCAAGTAATGTATCTGTGGAAATATATCCCGAGGGTAACAGAGAAATACAGCCGGCACAAATTACTGTAGCCGATATGAATACCGGAAATTTTGAATCTCAGTTAATTCAAATCAATAATGTAACCATACCACATACCGGTATTTTTCAAGTCAATACGAGCTATAATTTTAGCGATGCAACCGGAAATGGCGAAATCAGAGTGCAACGTTTTAACGCTGAATTTGACGGCGCCCACATCCCTACGGATCAACCAGTTGATGTAATCGGTGTAGCGGGACGGTTTAACAATACCAGACAGTTAATGCCTCGTTTCCCTTCTGATTTTGGTATTGAGCCCCCCGTTTATCCCGGTGATGATATGAGTCCGGACGAAACCATAGATATCATGACATGGAATATCGAATGGTTTGGAGATAGCAATAATGGTCCAAGTAATCTGGAATTGCAGTTTCAAAACGTTAAAACGATTATCGAAACGGTACGACCGGACATCATTGGGATGCAGGAGATAGCAAGCGAATCTCAGTTTCAAAGACTAATTGATGAAATGCCTGATTTTGATGGCTTTATTGCCGATTACTCTCAATCTCAAAGAACGGCTTGGTTTTACCGTACAGCGAGAGTAAATCCTTTAGTAACTCAAGTACTAACTGATGGATTTACCTTATATGATTGGGCTGGTCGCCGACCTCTAAAAATGCTGGCCAATGTAAATTCCCAAGGAGTCACTCGCCGAATTTATATGTACAACATCCATGCAAAATCTGCGGCTGGTGGTGATCCGGGCGAATCTTATAATAGACGAGTTCGTGCCTCAAACGAGTTAAAAACCTATCTCGACAACAACCGATCCGGTGAATCTATCATCGTTTTGGGTGACTATAATGATGACATCCCTGCTTCTACTTTCCAGAACAGCACCTCTCCTTATGCTAATTTTGATAATGATCCTAATTATCACATTGTAACACGCAGCCTCAGTGAAGCCGGTTTTATAAGTTTTGGAGTAGGCTCAAATCGTTCTATGATTGATCATATCATGATTTCAGAAACGTTGACGGATGTATTTTTTGAGGATAGCCAAAGAGTCTTGGTTCCTAATTATGTACAAGAATACTTAAGAACTACCTCCGATCACTTTCCCGTTTTTGCGCGATTTGATCTAACCGGAACATTCACCAGCGCCGAATACACCGCTGCAATTCCTTCCGGATTTGAGCTGAAAGGTAATTTCCCCAATCCTTTTAACCCAACTACCAACATCAGATTCCAATTACCTGAGCCATCACAAGTAACCGTTTCGGTGTATGATGTGCTGGGCAGACAAGTAGCCACACCCTCTGTCGGTCAATCTTTCAATGCAGGTACTCACCAAATCACTTTTGACGCCGCACACTTGCCTAGCGGTATGTACCTGTACACGGTGCAACTACTGAACGGCCCGGCTTTAACAGGTAAAATGATGCTGGTGAAATAAGTCGGTAGTTTACTCACTTCAACGCTTAAACCTGACAGATTTTAAAAATCTGTCAGGTTTTTTCCTTTCTACTAACGGGCTTCCGCAATCCCGGGAATAGCTGCTACATCTGAAGGAAAGATGAAAGCCTTTTTAGCAAATAGTAGAGAACAAAATGCGGGTGTCCTTAGTAATAAAAAATTGCCTCTTTAAACTATACTGCTTAATAGCTAATCGTGACAGCCCGGGTTTTGTTTACCAAACGAAAACGGGCAGCTCCTTTACTGAGGGCTGCCCGTTTTTATTGTTTGCCAAGTGTTTTTATTTACACGTAGGTCTTTTTAATCCAGGATATTTGAGATTCGGCTGGAAACGTCTTCGAGGTGGAAGCGTGTCGTGGTGTTGGCGGCACGGTTGACTCCACGGTCGGCCATCACTTTGATTTCACGCAGGTTCCCACGCATCATGGCTTTGGTTTCGCCACTGCTATTAGAATCTTCGGAAAGATGTCTTTCCACGATATCTAAATATGCTCTTTGTAGATTACGACGATAAAAATCGATTTCGATATTTCTGGCAGATAACTCCGTCCAGATTCCATCTTTCAAATCTCCGAACATCTCTTCTACTGTGTACGTATTAGATGCACCATGCACAGTCTCGATTTCAGTCATTCTTTGAATTCTGTCATCACTTAATAAGCGATTCAGTACAAATAACTGACTACGTAAAACACGAGTGCTCGCACCGGATGGTTCTATGAGTGCGAGAATTTCGGGATCGAGCAGATATTCAGGCGTAGTGAAACCTTCTGCTTTTAAAAACTCCATCGCTTCTTTTTGACGCTCACGAGATACCGGCGTATGCACAGGTCCCTCCTGCCCGAAAACTTTACGCTCGCCAATTACTCCACCAATCCAGGTAGTAACGTGGCCAAGGTATCTTTGTCTTTGCATAACAACGTTGTTATACAATTCCTGAAGGGTATCGTAATTTTCACCTTCGGTTCCTGCGGATTCAAGGATGAATCCCATAATTCTTTTGAGATTCGCTATTCCATACTCGGAAGCTTTTACGTGATTATCGCCCAATGCCTCCGTTTGCTGAGTTGGATCTACCAGAGACGGATTTCCGAATAATAGCATAGGATTGTCAACCTGACGAGCTGCAATCTCATTTAAAAATAGACGCTCTTCAGAAGGAGTTCGGGCTTCCGGAAATGGTTTGTATCCCCATTCAACAGCGAATTTATCGTAAATTGATACGATTGGGAACATGTACACATCGTCACCCGGCTGCGCAACGTAATTCATACGAGCGTAATCCATGATAGACGGCGTAGTTCCGTATTTGCGAGTGAATGTCGGGCTTCGGAGACTATCTACCGGCACAGAGGAAGCGGCTTTCATGTTGTGTGGCAATCCGATACTGTGCCCTACTTCGTGTGCCACAACATACTGCACCAAACGTCCCATTACAGAATCCGGCATAGGCAGGTTTCTCACTCTGTCATCAACGGCAGCACCTTGCACGAAATACCAGTTTCTGAGAAGACTCATCACATTGTGATACATTTCCACAGAAGCAGTGATAATTTCGCCACTTCGGGGATCATGTGTATGAGGTCCACGGGCATTTGGCGTACGGCTCGCCATCCATCTGATGGTTGGGAATCGAGCATCTTCTAAGCTGAAATCCGGGTCTTCTTCCGGTGTTGGCGCTAATTTTCCAATTATTGCATTTGAAAAACCGGCTTGCTCAAAAGCGGGCTGCCAATCATTCACGCCCTGAATTACATAAGGAATCAACCATTCGGGTGTGGCGTGATCCACGTACCAAATAATCGGCTCTACAGGATCAGAAATTTCGGCATCGGGATCCTGCTTTTCCAGTCGCCAGCGAGTAATAAATCTCTTGTTATCCGCGCGGTGCTCCATGGAACTGAAATCCGTTGTTTGCACTGAGAAAAATCCCACACGCTCATCGTGATAACGTGGCATCATGGGTTCTTCCGGTAATCGAATCATGCTATGATTCAAGGTCATGGAAATGGTGCCCAATCTCCAATCGCGTGGTGGGCGCTGCGCATCCATAGTGATTACATTAGTCAATTCCACATTATCCGGAAATGCGCGAACACGCTCAATATAACTGCGCTCAGAATCTACTCTTCTGGCTTGGGCAGACTGCTCAAAACGGCGTCTGGGCGACAATTCCGGCACATCAGTAGTAAATAAACGAGTTACCTCAACGATGTAAGAGCTACTGTCAGGAGCTGTTGCCGCTATCGCCAATGAAGCAATTATTGGCTCCATATTTGAATTTCGAACGGCATCGAAAACATTATCACTGCTGTCTGCACGCGCCTGAAACAGATTTGCTTTCAGAAGGATTCTGTTACCCACTTTTTCCCAGGTAACAACGTGATTATTGAAGCGCATTCCACCGTGGCCTGTTCCTTCCTGAGCACGAACAATTCTGCTCACTAATAACAATTCACGACCTAATTCTTCGGCTGGTATTTCATACCAAACTTTTTCGTCTTTTCGGTGAACAGTGAAGAGTCCCGATTCCGAGAAATCTGCTTCACTTATAATTTTATCGTAAGCACTTTGTGATTGCTGTGGTCTTTCATTGTTCTGTGTAGCCTGCTCTGTGGTAGAACAAGCAGAAAACAAAAACACCAAAGCAATTCCAATAGAGTAGATTTGTTTCATTTGGTTTGGATTTGTGATGATTAACTGCCAATGAATAAATGATGAAAGCAGGATTTATACAACCTTAAGGAATTGCATCCACCAGGCTTTTTACATCGTTGGCATTCTTTTTACGCCAAGAGGGTGAAAATCGTTCTTTTTGCTTTATCGCCAGAGCATGAATGCTCTGGCTGTTTATCCATGTCTCCTGCGGAGACGGGG
>SKIC01000228.1 GCA_007116685.1 Balneolales bacterium | reverse complement strand
TAGATTATAATTTGCCTGAGCGTTTCGAATTGGAATTCACCGGTTCAGACAATAAAAAACATCGTCCGGTGATGATACACCGTGCTCCATTTGGTTCGATGGAGCGTTTTGTGAGTATTTTGATTGAGCACTTTGCAGGGAATTTCCCTGTATGGTTGGCTCCGGTGCAGGTAGCAATTTTACCGATTTCAGAAAAATGTAATGAATATGCTCAAAATTGTGCGGCTCAGCTAAAAGCTCATGATATTAGAGTACAAGTTGATGTCAGAAACGAGCAAATTGGAGCAAAAATAAAGAATGCTGAAACGAGCAAGATTCCTTATATGTTAATAGTAGGAGAAAAAGAAATAGAAAAAGACTCTGTTTCTGTACGAAGACATAAAAAAGGTGACATCGGAAGTTTTATTTTTTCAAAATTTATTTCGATAATTACAGACGAAATTACGCATAAGCGTAATCCGTAACTTTAACAAACCCTCTAAGGAGATACCACTATCGCAAGACGATTTTACAAACAGCCGAAATTCGAAGAAAAAGAACGAATTAACGAGGATATTGATGCAGCAACAGTGCGCGTTATACCTCCAGATGGCGAACATCAAATAATGGCTATAAATGATGCCATTCAATTTGCCAATAACATGGGCTTGGATTTGGTGGAAGTGGCAGCAAATGCAAAACCGCCTGTATGTAAAGTGATGGATTTTGGCAAATATCTATTCGAAAAGAAGAAAAAAGAAAAAGAAGCCAAGAAAAAACAACATACCGTAAGCATTAAAGAATTACGTTTTCGTCCACATACCGACGATCACGATTATAATTTCAAATTAAAGCATGCGGAAGGCTTTCTGAAAGATGGCGACAAAGTAAAAGCTACGGTACAATTCCGTGGTAGAGACATTATTTACAGCGAAAAGGGAGAAGAACTACTCGACCGTTTCGCTAAAGATCTCGAGGATTTAGGCAAAATCGAACAAAAAGCCACTCTCGAGGGTAAGCGCATGTCTCTCATTCTTACCCCTACCAGCGCTAAGAAGTAGTTCTGACCTATCTCAAGTTTTGATCGAGCCGTGTATATATTACACGGCTTGATAATACTTTTTTACTCAACAGTAGCTAAAGGCTCTGTTTCTAAATAAATGCTTTTTTGCATTTGAGTATTCTTACGCTGATTGGTGAATTTCCTGATTTTTGCTTCTAAAAGTTTTATCCCGTATTGTATACGTATGAATACTAAATAAGTACGTGTATGAAAACCAAGCTTACCCTATCACTCGACTCTAGCATCATACAATTAGCTAAAGAATTAGCCAAGCAGAGAGATATCTCACTATCTCAAATGATTTCGGATTATATAGAAGAGCAGAAAAAAGTATCCGACAAATTAGAAGCATTACACAAATTTGGTAATGATATACCTGAAATGTCAATGGTCGCAGAAGAAGGTGAAAAAATTAAATCCCTCAACCTGAAGTATGGATTAGATTCGTGATATTTCTCGATACAAATATCTGTATCGATATGATTCTTAAAAGAGAGCCTTGGAATACGGATATTCGATATGGATTACATCATGCCTTACTTGCCGGCTTCCAAATTTCAGTTTCTGTGTTGACCGTGATGAATATGGAATATGTTTTATCACGAAGAAAAATCATGGCGAGCTCCTGGTATCCTGATTTAATTAGTTTTGCAGATATTTTAAATATTTCAGCGTTGATGGTAGACTTTGCAATGAAATCCCAATGGGCTGATATTGAAGACGCTTTACAGTACAGATGCGCAAAAGAAAATAATGCAGAGATAATTCTAAGCAGAGATAAATCAGGTTTCAAGAATTCTTCTATACCTGTGCTTACTCCTATCCAGCTGAGAAAGCTTTTTGAATAAAATCGGGCTGCTGCTATTGTTGAAAAACAGTCAAATTCGTTGATAGCAAAGAGTTTATTATTGCTCAGATGATTTAAGTAAGAGCGGCTGTCCGAAAAGTTGGAGGTTTGCTAATTCGTTTCGGACAGCCGCCCTTGATAGTTCAATTTGGTTTTTAAACTAAATTGTATTGGCAATTAGAGTATTGCTCTTGAGCCAAAGACGACAGCCCGAGTTTTGCCACGTCGGGTTGCTTACTTAAAACTCTTTAAATTCTCCCGAAGCTTCTCCAGCGTATTTTCAGTATCGGATTTTTTCTTTCGTTCTTTGGCTACTACTTCATCAGGAGCGTTGGCAACAAATCTCTCATTGTTGAGTTTTCCGTTGATGGACTTCAAAAAGCCTTCCAATCTCTGAATTTCCTTCTCAATACGAGCGATTTCTTTTTCCGTATCGATTAATCCTTCTAGAGGGATATACAGTTCTGTGCCTTGTACTACCGATGAGGCCGCCATCTTAGGCTTGGATAAGTCCGAACTAATTTGCAATTCGGAGACGGTTTGCAGACGTCTGAACACCCATTGCTGGCTACTTATCGCATCTGCTTCCTCTGTATTTTGAGTCTTAATCAAAACCTGTAATTCTGCGTTGGGAGACAGATTCATTTCCGCTCTAATATTTCTTGATGCGGCGATGAGTAGCTGCATTTTTTGAAATAAGGCACGTTGCTCAGGATTTATTTTCTGTTCGTCAAAAGCTGTCCATGATGTTATAACCAAGGCTTCTTTCTCTGAGCGTTGCTGAATTCTTTGCCAGATTTCTTCGGTGATGAATGGCATGAAAGGATGAAGCAATTTCATCAATTCCTCAAAAAAGCCAAGTGCACGTTCTAATTTCTCTTTAGAGATTTTTCCACCACGTTCTTCCGGCTTGCAAAGCTCAATGTACCAATCACAGAAATCATCCCAAACCAGGGAGTATACTTTTTGCAGAGCGTCACTCAAGCGAAATTTTTCGAAATCATCTTCGATATCTCTGAGAGTTTCGTGCAAGCGGGTTTGCATCCAAACATCAGCTAAGTTTTCTGAGTCGATTTCAGTTGTGGGAGCATATTCTACGCCATCTTCCATGTTCATGGATAAGAAGCGATAGGCATTCCAGATTTTGTTGGCAAAGTTTCTGCCTTGCTCAACCATGCTCTCATCAAACAATAAATCATTTCCGGCAGGAGCAGAGAATAGCATTCCCACACGAACGCCATCAGCCCCAAATTCTGCAATCATTTTTAAAGGATCCGGGGAATTACCTAAGGATTTGGACATCTTACGGCGTTGCTTATCACGCACAATACCTGTGTAGTACACATTTTTGAACGGCAGCTCTGAGCGGTATTCGTATCCTGCCATAATCATTCTGGCCACCCAGAAAAACATGATTTCCGGTGCAGTAACCAAATCATTGGTGGGATAGTAGTAGCGGACTTCTTTATTATCAGGTTCGTTTATACCATTAAAAACGGAAATCGGCCATAACCACGAACTAAACCAGGTATCAAGTACATCCTCATCTTGTTTGAGATCATTTTCTGTCCAGTTTTTTCCGGTTTTTTCGTTCGCAGCCGTAATGGCTTCTTCCAACGTTTTGGCGATTACATAATCGTCAGGATTTTCACCATAATACCAGGCTGGGATCCGATGCCCCCACCAAAGTTGGCGGGAAATACACCAATCCCGGATGTTCTCCATCCAGTTTTGATAGCTGTTTTTGAATTTGGCAGGATGAAAACGTATTTCGTCGTTCATCACATTTTCAAGAGCAGGCTTGGCGAGTTCATCCATCTTCAAAAACCACTGAAGAGACAAGCGAGGCTCAATCACAGCGTCGGTTCTTTCTGAATACCCCACACTATTGGCGATGTCTTCAGTCTTAACTAATTGCTCACTTTCTTCCAGAGCTTTAACCATCAATTTTCGTGCCTCAAAACGGTCTTTGCCAATAAAGTGGTTTACTTCTTCGCTCACAGTTCCATCAGCATTAAGCATGTCTATAATGGCTAAATCATGCTTTTGGCCCAATTCATAATCATTTACATCATGAGCAGGAGTCACTTTCAGGCATCCGGTTCCAAAATCCATTTCCACATATTCATCTGCAATAATGGGGATTTCTCTGTTTTCGAGAGGAACAATGGCTTTTTTACCAATCAGGTGCTGGTAACGCTTGTCATCAGGATGCACACAAATGGCTGTATCAGCGAGGATGGTTTCCGGACGTGTGGTTGCTATGGTTACGGTTTCGTCACTATCAGCAACGGCATAAGAAACGTGGTACAATTTGGATTGTACATCTTTGTAAATCACTTCTTCATCTGAAAGTGCTGTTTTGGCTTCAGGATCCCAGTTTATCATCCGCTTACCGCGATAAACTTTACCTTTTTCGTGCAGATCAATAAAAACGTTGATTACTGACTCGTACAATTCTTCTTCCAGCGTGAAGCGAGTACGCTCCCAATCACAAGAAGCGCCCAATTTTCGAAGTTGCTGTAGGATGATTCCCCCGTATTCGTCAGTCCAATCCCAGGCGTGCTTTAGGAAATCCTCACGTGAGAGATCTGATTTTTTGATTCCCTTTTTCCGTAAGCGTTGTACAACTTTTGCTTCTGTGGCAATAGAGGCATGGTCTGTTCCGGGCACCCAGCAAGCATTTTTACCCAACATTCGGGCTCTGCGTACAAGGATGTCCTGAATTGTGTTATTCAGAATGTGCCCCATGTGTAAAACGCCGGTTACATTTGGTGGAGGAATTACTACTGTATATGCTTCGCGCTCATCCGGTTCAGAATGGAAATATCTGTGTTTTTCCCAGTAGGAATACCATTTGTCTTCAGCTTCAGTAGGATTGTAATGTTTGGGGATATCCTGTTGTGCCATGGAGAATAAAAATATTTGTGGTATAAAAAAGACCAGCCGAATATCTCGACTGGTCATAAATTATTTAAAAAATGCTATCGGTTATTTAACTCGTTTTAGGAGAACTCCGAAGTGTCCGTCACAATTATGCTTGTGAGGGAAAGTTTGGTAGGAGAGACCTTCATCGGCCAAAACTTCTTCAGGTAAGTAATCGCTCAAGTCTTCCAGTTCGAAATTATCGTACTCATCGAGGAAGTTCATTACTTGCTCCATATTTTCTTCCGGCTCCAAAGAGCAGGTAGAGTAAACGAGACGACCGCCTTTGCTAACCATATTTCCAGCTGCATCGAGGAGTTCGGCTTGTAGTTTAACGAACTCTTCTAATTGCTCTGGTTTACGTCTCCAGCGCAAATCCGCCCGTTTGCTAAGTACACCCGTTCCTGAGCAAGGTGCATCAAGTAATACTGCATTAGCGAGTTTAAAACGCTCCTGAGTAATATCAGCTCTTTGCACATTCACGATATCAACGCCGTAATTGGTCACGTTTTCAGCGATTAATGGAATACGGTTTCCATCATCATCAACAGAAAAAATATTTCCTTTGTTTTGCATGAGATCTGCCAGAACGATAGTCTTTGTTCCCGGTGCAGCACATAAATCGTAAACAGATTCGCCTGGTTGTGGGTCTAAAATAGTAGGTGCGAATCCTGCAGCAATATCTTGAACCTGGCATAAGCCTTTTTCAAACCAGCCTTTGCTTCTAATTTCGTTCAAGGATTGAACACGGAAATAACCGGGAAGCCAATCACTCTCTTCGAAGTCGACTCCGGCTTTTTCTAATCTGAGTTTGAAATTTTTCTCATTTGTTTTAAGCCCATTTACGCGGATATAATAATCCGGGCGTTTGTTGTTGGCTTGCATCAATTGAAAAGCTTCTCTTTCGCCAAAGCGAGCAACATATCTTTCAACCATCCATTCAGGATGCGAGAAAGTAGTGGCAATCAGCTTGGTTCTGTCTTCAAACTTTGGTCTTGGAAGCTTTTCAATATCTCGCTGAACTTTACGAAGAACGGCATTGGTCAAATCGCCACTTTTTGAGCTCATTTCACGCTTTGCAATTTCTACAGCTTCGTTAATGGCAGCGTAGTCAGGGGTTCCGTCCATGAAAATCAAATCGTACATACCCAGGCGAAGGATATTTTTGAAGAAAGGCTTCATTTCGTCTACGCCAACAGCGCTGTATTCAGATATCAGGAAATCGAGGTAACTTTTTCGTCGTAAAATGCCCTGAATGTACTCGTTCGCTTGCTGACGATTTTGGCCATCAAGGTCGCTTAGGGCTTCGGTGTTCAGTTTGTTTGTCTCTTCAAACTGTGTGAGAATTTGGATGCTTGTAAATCTTGCGTTCTGTGTCTTTTCCAAGTTGTGATACCTGTTTATTAGTAAACGTTTCTAGCCTTATAATTTACATAATTTTCCACAAAAAATGTGGCAGAACTTGCTAATAAATATGTAAGCAAACTCAGAAACCTCAAGAATTAGAATAAATAAGATTAACCGGCTATTTACGGGTGTTGAACAACAATACAATGCCGGCAAAAAAGAATATAAGATGGGGGATAAGGGCAGCCCAGAACGGGTCAATGGTGCCCGAATATCCAAAGGGTTCTGCCATTTTCATGGTTACGAGATAAATAAAACTGATAGCCAGACCAGCGGCAACGTGAACCCCGCGCCCGCCACGCCGGCGTACCGAGGCTAAGCAAACACCGATGAGTGTTACCACAATCACGGAAAACGGGTAAAAGAGTTTTCCATAAAACTGAACTTTGGGAACATTAATACCACCTGCGCCACTACGCTCAATAGATTCTATGTAATTACGGATTTCAGGGTAGGTCAATTGATAAACATCCGAGGTACTCCGACCAATATCTCTTGGAAGCAAATTTAAGCTCATTTTTTTACTGGGCAGCTGTTCCAAGTCATAGCCTAAGGGATTAAAAGCACGATGTTGCACATTGATAAACTCCCAAACTTCTTCTTCAGGCAAATAAGTCATTCTGCTTGCTTCAACTTTTTCAACCAATTTCCCTTCCTGAAAACTGTAGAGAGCAATCCGGTAAGCAATAGATTCTCTGGAATCAAAGTAATTTACACGTAGCAGACGGTCAGGAGATTCCTGTCTGTAAATCCTGTTCCTGTCGATTCGGTCTGATCTTTTGTTGATGTATTCTCGCTCAAATTCAAATCGTATGCTGTTTGATTCCGGAACCACATAGCCATCCAAATAACTAAGTCCGCCGGCAACCATGGTAGCGAAAAGCAAATAGGGCACTAATAAACGATAAAGTGAAATTCCGGCTGCCTTGAGCGCAATGATTTCCAGTCGCTCAGACATTTGTCCCGTAAGCAATAAGCAGGCAATGAAAACGGCAACGGGGGTAACTAAACGAACCATTTCAGGGATGTAATTCAGGTAGTATTTACCCCATATTTCGGCTAGAGATGCTCCGCGATCGGTGAAACTGTCACTGTTTTCGGAAAAATCAATGATGATGAATACAAAAACCAAGGCAGCGAGAACAAAAAGTGTAATGCTGAATAATCTGATGATGATATAGCGATCAAAACGAGTAAACATGAATCAGGATTTGCCTCCCGGCCATAAATACTCCCGGGAAATTCGCGCCATTAAAATGAGACCGAGTATAAATAGCAAAATGTTTGCAAACCACATTCCGGTAAATGGAGAAATAATAAGCCTATCTGCCAGTTTTTCACCTTGAATGATGGAAATCCAGTAAAACGTAAATAAAACAGTAGCAATGAGAGCGTTTACGCCCAAATTCCCCTTCTTGGTTAGCATACCTAGTGGAGCTCCTACAAGCGCAAAAATAATACAGGCTACCGGTAGAGATATTTTTTTGTGGATTTCAACGGCAAAGCTGGCAATTCGCTCGCTGCGCCAAGTCAAACTTGAACTAAGATTCTCCAAACGAGATAAGGTGTTTCGGAAACCGAGTAAACCTTGTTGAGCGGTACTGGTTTGAGAACTCAAATTCTGAAGCTGGTTCAGCGTAAAAAAATTAGTTTCTATGGGTGGGATAGTAGCGAATGTGTTTCTCTCCGGAATATCCTGAAAGTCTATGGCGCCGTAGGTCAATAAATCTTCTTCTTCCTGAGGAGAAACATCGGTTGGCAGGGTATGCAAAGACCTGACATGCAGATTGGCTGTGCGGTCAATATATTGCTCAATTTCGTGGTTTTTTTCGGCCTGAAGAGAATCTATAACAGCCCGCATGGCTTGAATTCTCATGGTTCTGCCATCCCGTCGTCTCCGCTCGGGATTGGTTCTGGAGAATGATAAATCAGAAATATCAAAACTGATTCGGTATCTGTCGAATGAGGTTTCTTCCAAAACAACGCCGCGAGTACCAGACCGGCTCAGATGGCGCAATATAGTTCCATTTTCCAAGTGAAGAGTGAGGAGCATTAATTCTTCGTTGGATTCCAAAAAACCACGATCGGCTTTAATTACGGCCCGATCTCTGTTTTGGGAAGCATCCTGAAAAAGAGTGATTTGAAAAAGCGAATCATCCGCAGCAGATACTTCTCTCACTAAAAAGGTATAGCCATCTAATCCGTCATAAAACTCATTTTCTCTCAAATCAAACCCCGGTTTTTTCATCCGGATATCAATAAAAAGCGCGCGGGCTTTATAATTTGCCTCGGGAAGCACTTCATTTGAGAACCACATTAAAAAGACAGACAATAAGGCAGCAACTGCAATAACAGGCAATATTAAACGTATGGGGTTAATACCTGCGGCTTTGGTAGCAGCTAATTCTGAATTTTCGGCAAATTTCCCGAAAGCAATCAGGGTGGCAACAAGCACAGCCATTGGTACAGCCAGAACCACCATATAAGCCAAATTGGTTGCTATGAGCTCAAAAATGACTAATAAAGGAATATCCTTTCCAACCAAATGTTCTATGAACTGTATCAAAAACTGCATGAGCAGTAGAAACATTATGGTTAAAAAACAGAACAGGAAAGGACCTGTATGTCTTTTAAGAATATCTAATTGGAGTTTGCTTACAAATGCCATTTAAAGAAACACAAAAAAAATTGATGCAGGTTATAAAACTGGCTATTATTACAACCCGTGTAGAACACTAAAAATGGTGAATTTTTTCTATCTTTCACACATGCTCGATAAACATATCTTAAAGACCTTTATTGTCTGCCACATTATTTTGCATATCTAAACCTGAATTGCCTATTGCGAAATTGCTACTGTCCTTGAATCTCATTTACCGAATAATTTTTTTTAATTGGTCCTTTTGCGTTTCATTTTAGTAAGAAGAAAAGGTTTTTCTGCGGCGGTATTTCTATTAGGTCTCTGTCTGCTTCTACAGGAGAGGTCTGCTTTTGCCTCTGAATCTGATACCAAAGTTGTGTCTGATACAATTTCAGTAGCATCAGACACGCTTGCAACGCCCGAATTATCCAGAGTGCCTGATTCTTTGCGTGTTCCACGTGTACGCTCCGACATCATGAGCAATCCTTTTCCAAGGAGCAGAAGTCGTTTTGTCCAGATTCCGGATAATCAGGTTCAAACTGAAGTAGAAAAAGACTCGCTTGGCAATTACATAGCACGTAAAACGATACACGGTTTTGACTCCGGATATCAGCGAGTGATGGATTTTGATGAGTTTAAATCGGAAAGTCTGCGTAATGCCAAATCCACAAACTGGCAAAATCTTATTGACGAAGCTGAGCGCCGCAGACAAACACGCCGTGGGTTACTAGATTTCACCATTCAGATTCCGGGAGGCGAAAGTTCAGCTTTTACTACCATTTTCGGACGTCCTGAGGTGAATCTGCGAGTTACCGGTTCGGCCAATATGAATGTAGGTGCTACTATTTCCAGAACCGAAGACCCTGCAATACCGCCTGATCAGCAAAATCGTGTGGATCCCTTATTTAATCAAAATCTGCAATTGAATATACAGGGTACTATTGGGGATAAACTTTTCATCCGAACCGACTGGGATACAGAGCGAACATTCAATTATCAGAATAGATTGAGTATAGTTTATGAGGGGTATGAGGATGAAATCATACAGCGTATTGAGATGGGTAACGTTTCTATGGAAACGGGAAACTCTTTGGTGCGGGGTGGTTCGGCCTTGTTTGGGATTAAATCTGTAGCGCAATTTGGTCCCTTAACATTGACTTCCGTTGTTTCTCAACAAGAAGGTAGCGGTGAATCTCAAACAATTTCCGGTGGTTCTCAAGAAAATCAATTCGAAATTCGTCCTACAGCCTATAACGTTGACCGCCACTTTTTTATCGATTTCTATGCTCTTCAAGAGTTTGAAAATTCTATGGCTGATCCCAACTCACGTATTAATTTATTCGGAAGTATTGAAAGAATAGATCTCTATGTACTAAATATTCAGGGACAATCGGTTGAGGGACAAAGACGTGCGATGGCTTTGGTTGATTTAGGCGTCAATGATTTAGGAGACGGTTTTGGCTTGCCGAATCCAGACAATGATATTTTTCCTGACGGGTTTTTAGAACAATTCAGAGATCCTAGTGTTGGGGTTTCCGCTTCTGATTTAGGCGTTTCAAGTGATGAGTTTGAAGAAGGATTCTTTATCCCTCTGGAAGAAGGTATCGATTACATCTTGGATGAATATCTCGGTATAGTTCACTTAAATACACGCCTCAACGACAGGCAAGCACTTGCGGTATCATACACCTATAACTCGCCGCAAACAGGCAGGGTAGAAGTTGGTGATATCAACCTTGGTGATAGCGATAGAATGGTGCTGAAACTTCTTCGACCGTCAACTATTTCACCATCATCCAAAGCCTGGCCCTTGATGATGAGAAACGTCTATTCTTTAAATGCTACTAATCTCAGTCGTGAAAGTCTTGAACTTGATATATTTTTCACCGGTTCTAACACTGATCAAACCAACTTGCCGGGCTTGGGAAATATTCTTTTAAGAGACCTTGGTTTGGATAGAGTGAATTCTCAGGGAGAGCCGGGAGCAGATAATCAGGTAGATTTTGGAACCGGGACATTAGATGCTTTACGAGGCAGAATTATTTTCCCTTATCTAGAACCATTTGGCGATAGAATCAGGGAAATAATAGAAAATAGTAATCTCTCTGATGCTGATAAAGAAGACGCTATAAATAGATTCGTTTTTGAGGAATTGTACACCGGAACGCAATCCAATGCGCAGCAAAGTTCAAAGGATAATATCTATCGCATAAAAGGGATTACACGTGGTGGTGTTCAGGATAGTTACTATTTGGGAATTGCTCTGGTAGAAGGTTCTGTAAGAGTTCGGGCAAATGGGCGCGAACTTACCGAAGGGGTGGATTACGAAGTTGATTACTCGATGGGTAACATCCTCATCACAAATCCTGCACATTTAAGTAGTGGTGTTGAATTGACCATCGACTATGAGAGCAATCAAATTCTGCAAATTCAGCAGACTACGTTCACGGGATTGCGAGCCGAATATAAGGTGAATGATAATATCCGTTTGGGTTCAACATATTTCAGGCTCACTGAGCGTCCACTGCAAGACAAAATTCCGGTTGGTGAAGAACCAATTAATAATTCGATAATTGGTTTCGATGCTCGTGCGCAATTTGATGCTCCCTGGCTTACCAGAGCCATTGATTGGGTTCCCTTGCTACAAACCAGAGCAGATTCCAGAATTACTTTGAGTGGCGAATTTGCACAATTAAATCCCGGTGTGGCTCAAACTTCTGCTGTGAATCGTGCCATTGATGCCGGGCGACTTTTCCCGGATGAAGAAAGTGGACTCTCTTTCATCGATGATTTTGAAGGTTCTAAGAGAACCGTTTCCTTTTTGAGTCCATCACGTTGGCATCTTGCTGCTCCGCCACACGCCATTCCAGGATTTGACGGTGATTTGGATGCACCAATCAGTGGACTTCCTGCCCGGATAGAGCGAGCAGATTTACGAGCCCAATTCAGTTGGTACCAAATAGGCTTAAACGTACAGAGAAGGCTTGGTGTGGATCCATCCCAATTTGCGGAAACCAGACCGATTGAAGTTACAGATGTATTTCCAAATCGTGACGTACTCACTCAGGAAAACAGACTGCAAACGCTCGACATTTATTACAATCCCCGCGATCGAGGGCAGTACATGTATAATGCTGACCTGAGAAATCTTTTGGATAACGAAAGGGACCGAATGTGGGGTGGTATGACCACAACACTACCGAGCGGATTAGATAACTTGCGCCAGAGTAATATCGAGTTTATCGAATTTTGGGTACAGCCTTTATTACCCGAAGGTCGCGAAGCTACGGCCGGTGATTTTCAAGATTATGAGGGGAGTATTTATATCGATTTGGGACGAGTGAGCGAAGACATCATCCCAAATAACCGATTAAATACGGAAGATGGAATTGGCAGAGCACGTTTATCCGGAAGATCTGTAGTAGTTGGACCTTCTGGACGTTCTTATTTACAGCGCGATGCTCAGGATTTATCGGGTGTATTTTCAACCGAGAACTTAGTTTTGGAAGATATAGGGTTGGATGGCGCACATTCATCGCTTGGTGATCAAAACGAGCAAGTTCTTTTTGCAGAATGGCTGGATTTAATGCGGGCTCAATTTGCTGATCAGCCTGAAAGATTAGAACAAATCATAAATGACCCATCAAACGACCGTTTCGTCTATTACGAAAATCCTATGTTGGATGGTTTACCGCTGAACAAACGTTTTCATCGTATGTTTGGCTATTACGAAGGAAACACAGCCCGTGCCGATGGAAATTCAAACGCCATCACAAACCGTCCAGACACAGAAGGTTTGCTAAATCCAGCGACCGTTAATCTCGAAGATTCCTATTTCCAGTTTGAGATCCCAATCAACCCGGCAGATACCTCATCAATGAGAATCGGTACGAATTATGTAGTAGATAGAATAGATGGACCACGACCTGAAAACAGATGGTATTTGGTTCGTATTCCGCTCAGAGAATATGCAAGGCAGGTTGGAAATATTGAAGATTTAGAGCGCGTAACACACATGAGATTCTGGATGTCTGGCTACAGAGAGCCTTTCACCATGCGTTTTGCAACTTTTGAGTTGGTGGGTAACGACTGGAGAACAGCACCGGAATTGACTGAGCTTCCCAATGATAATACTGTATTTGAGGTTGCAACCATCAACTTTGAGGAAAACTCCTCCAGAATGCCAATTCCGTACAGAATTCCAAAAGGAGCCATTCGCTCTCAATCTCGTGGTCAGCAGGATATTCTGAATGAGAATGAGCAGTCTTTGCTTCTGAATGTGGAAGATATGCGCTCGGAAGATATGCGCTTTATCCGCAGAAACTATTCCGGTGGTCTGAATTTGCTGAATTACTCCAACATGAGAATGTTTGTGCACGGCGAAGGCTACGACAGTAGAGATGAAATCGAATTGGTATTACGTTTCGGTAACGATCTAACGGATAATTATTACGAATATCGCCAGCCAATTACACCAACGGACCGCAGTTATCCATTCCAGCCGTATTCTGACAATTTAGACCAGGCAACGATTGATCGCGAAACCGAAATGATTTGGATGCCGGATTCTAACTCTGTGAATATTGTTCTTGGAGTGCTGAATCAATTGAAGCAAGCAAGAGATTTGGATCAGGTTGAGCCGTCTCGTTTTTATGAACGGGATGATATTCTGACGGATGCCGTTCCAGGAGCTATCGTTGGAATAAAAGGTAATCCTTCCTTAAGTAGGGTTACGGAGTTTGGTATTGGTGTTCGCAATCCGCATTCAAGAGGTAAAGATTCAGAAAGGCGTACAAACAATCGGGGCAAACCGTCTTTAGATGCTGAAGTTTGGGTAAATGAATTACGGGTTTCAGGATTTGAAGACCAAAAAGGGTGGGCTGCTAACGTAAGGGCGCAAGTACAGATGGCAGATTTTGCTTCTTTAAACGCCAGTTTAAATCGCTCAACAGACGGTTTCGGTTCTTTGGATTCCCGATTGGGTGATCGTCAAATGAGTGATCGTCAATCGCTGGATTTATCAACCACAGTAAATTTACATAGGTTCATCCCAGAGAGATACGGTTGGAATATTCCTGTAACACTCACCATGCGCCAAAACGAGAGCACACCCCGGTTTTTACCAAGAGAAGGGGATATTCGCTATTCAGATTTTGTAAATGCCATTCGTGCAAGTGATTTGCCGGAGGAGGAACAACAATTCCAGATTGACCAAAGATTGCTGGAAATTCAAACGTATAGCGAAGCGTATTCGATTAACTTATCCAACATTTCGAAAAGAAATTCAGAATCAAGATGGGCGCAGTATACTCTGGATAATCTACAACTGAGTTATGTTTATAATACTACGCATCAGCGCGATCCGAATAATATTTTTAATGATGGCTGGAATTACAGAACCGGCGTAAATTACCGATTGAATGTACGAGATGTTCGCTTGGTGCGTCCATTTACCTGGATGGATGAAGTTCCGGTATTACGCTATATCTCAGATGTGGGCTTTGCTTATGTACCGGCTTCGGTTTCAACTTCTGCAACTTTAGACAGGCGCTACAATGAATCACAAAGACGAAATTTTGGTGATCAGGATCCCTTTAATATTCAGCAAACCCACAATTTCGATTTACGGAATAACTTTGCACTCAATTATAATCTGACTCAGTCAATTTCTACTTCCTTCAGTGCAAACACATCATTTAACCTGGCGAACACCGGTATTCAAGTTATTGATGAGGAAACCGGTGAGTTCCGAATCATTCCAACTTTTGAGACTTTTGAAAATATTATCTCAAACGATACCATCAATGCCAGACGAAGCGATTATCAGGAATCGTACTCCATAAACTGGCGCCCACGCTTGAATAATATCCAGGCATTGGATTGGTTCAATTACTCGGCTTCTTATCGAGGGCAGTTCCGCTGGAATAATGCTCCCGAAGGCTCCGGTCTTGGCGCAACTTTAGCCAATAGTTATAATTTTGATCAAAGTCCCGAAATACGAATGCAAAACCTGTTCAAGAAAATGAACTGGTATGATCAAATGGTAAGACTGGACGAACAAGAACAACGAGATCGCCAAAGAGCCAGACAACAAGCTCGGCAGCAGCGCCAAAGAGAACGGGAAGCACGTCAAAATCAAGCTAATAATGGTGGTTTGACGCAAGTTCAACCGGGAACACAAACATCCCGCCAAAATGCAGCGCCTCAAGATTCTGATTTCGACCTTGCTGAAGAATTACGTTATTACGGCAGAAGAGTCATTGTTTCTATGATGAGTATGCAAAACTTGAACATTAGTTATTCCCAATCGGGTTCATCATCTCAGGCAGGCTTTGCGGGCGGACCGGAATTGTGGTATATGTTCAATAACGAGGATGAGCCGAACTTTTCACCGGCATTTAGATACAGAGTAGGTTTGCAGAATAATATTCCGATTTCTCAAATTGTGCAACCTGATGACCCTGATCGTGTTTTTGACTTCAATCAAAGAGATACAAAAACAGATAATCTCACCATTAGAACAGGATTGCGGCCAAACAGAGATATAAATATCGATTTGGACTGGAATGTTGGTTGGGACGTCACCAATGCGATTACGTATAGAGTAAGTCCGGATTCAATTTCAACTACGGTTAATCAAAGTGGTAATCTTACAGCTAGTGCCTGGGCATTTGGCGGGGGCGGATATACGTCATTTTTTAGGTCGCAATTGCAACGTGCTTTTGATCAAATTGATGAAACCACGCAGATTGTAAACGAATCAGACAGAGATGCTTTATTAAGTCCAACAAGCTTAACTTCTGATTTCCGTTCTGCATACGTTGGCTACGGTGTGGGACCGTTTGGCGAGAGAGGATTTTTACCAATTCCACTTCCAAACTGGAGAATTACGTGGTCAGGTTGGGAGAGAAGAGTTGATTTTCTTTCCAGATATATTACCAGAGCATCTCTTACACACGCTTATACAGGTAGATATCGTACCGGTTGGGCTTTGAATTTGGATGAAGGCGAACTGGTTTCACCTAATGTTGGGCGCTATAGCTCACAATTTCCAAGACCGCAATTCCAGGCCAGAAACGTAAATATCGAACGCCGTTTTAGTCCGGTAATCGGTTTAAACCTGACCTGGGTAAATAATTTGAGAACTAATATTCAGTACGATCACAGTACCGTTACAAGTTTTAGTCCATCAAATAATAGTGTTCTGGAGCGTACACAGCAGGGTGTACGTTTAACGGCAAACTACTCTAAACGAGGATTTCAGTTACCATTTTTACAGCGCTTCAGTAATCAGCTTGATTTACAACTTACGGTTAGCTATTTGATGGATTCTCAGGAAACATTTCGTTTGAATCAGGATTTGGCTGATGCTCTTGATGCAAATCCATCCGAATTAATCAGAGATGTAAATGAGTTCAGCCCCGGGATTCCTGATGTACAGGGAGATACCAGAATTCAAATCACACCAACCATTGGTTATCAATTCTCTCAGACGGTTAAAGCCTCATTTGAGTACAGTTATCGCCAGTTAATTCCGAAGTCTTCCAATATCTTCCCTCGTGTAGATCAGGATATTCGATTTAATATCGTGGTTTCAATCCGATCCAGTTAAGCCACTTTCTTAGCAATGCTTTTCTATGTAGATTCAGAAATAACCTAGGTAAATCTACATGAAGCGCATTCTTACATTTTGCATTGCTGCATTTCTCATTTCCTGTGAAGGTTTAGCGCCTTTGGATGACGTTGATCCAGAAGGCATTATAGCTGTTACCATTACCTACGAAGGTGATTGGCCTTCCTCAAACGAACTTTTCGACTTACGCTTTTTGGCTTTTCGGTTTATTCCGCAAAATGAATCAGATTTTACCCGAATTACAGAAATGGTGGTTTCCGATAGATTACAATACAATGTTGACGAACAAACAATTGTAATCCGAAATATCAGAAACGGTACTTTTTTCTACAATGCGATAGGTTGGCAGTTTGGACCGGATATATTTTCAAATTGGCGCCCGGCAGGCGAATATCGTGAAAATGACGGTATCGCTGTTTTACGAGGGGATTCTATCCACCTTGATATTCATGTCGATTTTGATAACCTCCCTGCATTTCCACCGGAGTTTTAATTATGAGATGGATGCTACCCTTTATCATTTTCCTGGTCACTGCATCTCTGGCATTTGCAGAAAATCCAATCGATGAATCCAGCACAGTTTCCGGAATTGTATTGAGTTCGGAAGGTTTTCCGCTTCCTGGTGTTCATGTTTATTTGGATCGGGAAAGAGGAACAGCAACTAATGCCGATGGCTGGTTTCGTTTGCAAAATGTATCATCCGGTCAGATTACGATAAACTTCAGCATGGTTGGATATGAGCGCTTATCCAAAACCATCAATGTACGTTTAGAAACTGTTCATGAAATTTCAGTTACACTTGAGCCCATTACCTACAGTTCCGGTGAAATTTTGGTAACGGCTGGCAGAAGAGCACAGGTTGCCGGGCGAGTTCCCGTAAGTTTGGCTACGGTTTCTGCTCAGGAAATTGAGCGGAGAAATATTATCAGCCTCGACCAATCACTAAGATATGTGGCGGGTGTTCAAATGGCAGAAAATCAAGTGAACATCAGGGGGTCCACAGGTTTTTCTTATGGAGTGGGGAGTCGGGTTTTATTACTAATTGACGGCGTACCTGTTGTGGGACCTGATCAAAATGATATAAAGTTTGATGCTTTGCCGATGGCGCAAGTAGAACGTATCGAGATTGTGAAAGGACCGGGCTCTGCTTTGTATGGTGGTGGCGCTCTGGGAGGAGTAATCAATTTAATCACGAAAGATTTTGCCGAAACGCCAACCACTACCGTTAGAGGTTTTGTGGGCGCTTACGAACCACCGCCTTACGAAATGTGGAAGAGAACCTGGGCTGGCGCCGATAATTTCAGGCCTTATCAGGGATTGGTGGTCTCACATTCCCAAAAAGTTGGCGATAAGTTCGGCTTTTGGATTCACGGTATGTACAAAGACGATCTCGGATATCTGGAAAATTCAGCCACAGAAAATGCGCAGGTTTTCGCCAAGTTGGGATTCCGATTCTCTGACAAATCAGATCTAAGCATTTTTGGTGGATTCAGAATCAGTCAAAATCGCCAATTTTTGTATTGGAATGGTTTAAATGATCCATTAAGAGCCGGAAGAATTGATTTCGGTGGCAGTGTAGCCAGAGGTGGAAACTACGTCCAATCTGAACATTATTCGCTATTGCCGCAGTATCGTCACTTTATTACCGATGATTTATTTTTTACCATACGAGGCAGAGCGTATTCCATTGCTGTAAGACCCATTGATTCACAGGGAAATCTTCGTCCGAGAGATCAGCATACGGTAGGTTTTCGTTATGGGTCGGAATTTCAAACAACATGGGTACCTACATCCCAAACCAGCGTGATTGCGGGCATAAGTTATGATGATATTTTTGCGAATTCCGAGTTTTTTATTGGTCAGGACAGCACAATGTTGCGAAATCAACCGGAATACGCGGTCTTTATGCATGTTGATCACGATCTGAGCCGAAAAATTACGGTTTCCGGTGGTCTGCGTTACGATGCTTATCAAATTGATGATCAGGATGTAGCCAGCAGAGTGAGTCCGAAAATTAACCTGGCCTATTCGTTCAATGAAGCTTTGACTGTAAGAGCCGCCTACGGGTTGGGATTTCGTGTGCCGGGAGTAGCTGAGCGATTTGTAAACAACAGAGATTTTTTACCTCTGGAAAGCAATTTAGATCTCAGGCCTGAAACATCAGTGGGTTATGAAATTGGTAGTAATTATGCTGTTCGTTTGTCGCAAAATGTATCACTTGATACCGATATTGCACTGTTCTGGAATGAGTATAATAATCTTGTTGAGCCAAGATTTGTGCCGTCTTTAGCAGCCTTTCAATTCATAAATCTCACCGAAGCCCGCATTCGCGGAGTTGAAACAACGCTTCGTTTTCTAATTGATGGAGGCAGGCATCGAATAAATCTTGGATATACTTTTTTAGATCACAGAGATTTGACGGAAGATGCACCACTCGTTTTTCGTTCCAATCATCAATTTGTGAGTGGTGCTGAATTATCCCTGCCATTTGGCTTCCAGTTCGGGATTGATTACCGGTTTTTCAGCAAACCTGAGCGTGTAGATTCTGATTTTTCAAGATTTGTAGTTGATGCGGATCAATTCGTAGCGGTGCATGTTGTGGATGCCAGAATCTCAAGAAACTTCTCACTGGCTTCCGGAAAAGCTGATTTATTATTTACTGCTTATGTGAATAACGCTTTGCAATATTACTATACAGAACGTCCGGCCTATCTTGCAGAGCCTCGAAATTTCGCATTCAGTGCCCAGATTCGATTTTAGGCGAATAGATTATTTACTGACTCATCCATTTTGGTGGACGCTTTTCTAAAAATGCGCGAAATCCTTCAAAGCCATCTTCGCTTTGGAAAATTTCCAACTGCAATTTTGCTTCTCTACTCATTGCATCCTCAAGAGTACCGGTTTGCGCAGCTAGAATGGCAGTTTTGGCTTTGCGTATAGCGGTGGGTGACTGCATAGCGATCTTTGAGGCGAATTTCATAACATCATCAGTAAAAGTATCTGAGCTAAATACATGATTCACCATACCGAGTTTGAGTGCTTCATCAGCGGGCACGCTATCGCCAGTAAACGTGAGTTCCATGGCTTTAGCCGGGCCTACGAGTCTTTGAAGATTATATGTGCCTCCGCCATCAGGAACCAATCCAACCCGAATAAACAATTCTGATAATTGAGCTGTATCAGAAACCAGGCGGATATCACAGGCTAAAGCCAAATCCAAACCAATCCCGGCAGCAATGCCGTCAATTGCAGCAATAACAGGGCAGGGGCAATTTCTAACTGCTTTGATAGCGGGGGCGTAGGAGTCTGTCAAAACAGAAATGGCTTCCTCCGGATTCAGTTTGCTTTGGAGCGCTTTCTTGATATCTGCCCCGCTCGAAAAAGCGCCGCCATTTCCGGTTAGAATAACGACGCGGCTACCATCCTCATAACTTTCTTCAACTTCCTTGCGGATTTGATTCATAGTTTCATCGTCAACGGCATTTTTAACATCTGGACGATTGATTGTGATGGTGGTAATGAAATTATTTCTAATGCAAAGTACAGTGTTTGACATGATAAAAGCGCTTTTTTGTGGTTAACGCTGTTAATCTAATGGATATCAACTTAAAAAAGAACAAAAATATTGGCCTAATGAGAAAAAGGTGAAGCATCTCAAACCACTTACAAGAAAATAAGTACCACTCAAATGAAAATTCATACCGTTCGTCACTTTACCTAAAACATTTCTTGGCTAACTGCGATATAATTAAGCGTTAACAGTTGAAACCAAAGAACAAAATGAAAGCATTTTTACTATCCATATTCGTCATATTGAGTGGTTTTGTATCAGCCATTCATTCCATCTTACCGGAAGCTAATTACAATGTAGTTTTGTCCGGCACATTATTCGTCATCGCTTTTATCATGCTGACATTATGGTCTTTTATTCAAAAGACAAAGAACATGACCTAGTAGTTTGTTAGGGTTTAGGATTGAGAAAACTGACCACTGACCATTTATCAAGAGATGATTTAAAAAGCCTGTATTGTTTCAATGCAGGCTTTTTAACGCTTGGAATCATAGTTCGCCTAAAATGAATTTTGATACTAAGTTACTTGCCACTTACCTTTGCAATCGATGAATCGACCAGAAAAACAGAATTTAGAATAAAATGGCTATGACTGATAACAGAGCAGAAGAATTGCTAATCACATTCATCACCGGAGATAATCTCCGACATCATTGTAGAATGGTAGCACATGCTATGAAAACTTACGCTCGGGAATTAGAGAAATCTGAACAAGAAGTTCATGATTGGTGGCTTGCCGGCATGTTGCATGATTTAGATTGGGAAAAATTCCCCGATGATCATCCCAATAAAGCACTTTATGAAATTCTGCCCCCTGAAAATCTACCTGAGCATGTCATGGAAGCAATTCGGGCACATGCTCCCGGAAGAACAGGGAAACACCCCGAAACAGAAATTGAACGATATCTTTTTGCCTGCGATGAATTGTCCGGTTTTATGCATGCTGTTTCTCTGATGCGTCCTAATGGGTTTTCGGATATGAAAGCCAAATCTGTCACGAAAAAATTGAAGGATAAAAAGTTTGCAGCCAATGTGAGCAGGGAAGAGATAAAAGAGGGTGCGGAAATGATAAATAAAGACTTATCTGAGCATATCACTTTTTTGATAAACGCATTCTCTGAATTTTAATGGATATCGCATATAAAGGAGATTTTGCCGTTATCAACAGCAAATCTTGACGACTTCTATGAACACCATTTCCCTTGTTAATTCTTACTTATTAGTCTCAAAATTATTCCATACAGGTTTGTTTCTGATGGTGTTCTTGTTTTTAATT
>SKIC01000307.1 GCA_007116685.1 Balneolales bacterium | reverse complement strand
GTTGCCCGGGCAATATTTGGTATTGACAGGTGACTATGAAGTCTTTGAAACTATTTTTGGCAGTTTCTCGGTGCTGGAAATGAGTAGTTTCCCGCGGTTTAATCTTACCACCAACGACGAAATCGTAATACGTAATGGCACTGGAACAACGGTAGATTCCCTGCGTTTTGTGCCTTCGTCCTGGAGCGCCGAAGGGCTGTCCACCGAGCGCCGCAGCGCAGATGCCCTTTCTACCTCATTGGATAACTGGGCTTTATCATCGGCAGAAAATGGGGGTACACCGGGTGCAGAAAATAGCGTAACTATCATAGAAGAAGCACCGCAATTGGTAACTATTGATTTCGTTACAGCCGATACGATTGTTGTTACGTTTGATAAAGCACTCGACAAAGATGTTGCAGAAAACACAAATCGATATAGCCTAAGTCCTGATATTCCGATTACCGGAGCTGAGTTGGTTGATTTCAACCAGGTTTATTTAGGTTTGGCATCAGAGATGACTTCCGCATCGCTCTACGAGCTTACCGTTACTGATATTGATGATATATTTGGGAACACTTTAACTGAAGCATCAGCAGAATTTACCTATTGGTTTATTGAGCCTGTGGCAGTGGGTGATGTCGTTATCAGTGAGTTCATGTATAATGAGCCTGATAATTATACGCGCTATATAGAATTGTATAATAAGTCAACAAAGGCTCTCGATTTGGCAGGATGGATGCAAGCCAACGATACGGGTACTCGCAGGGTACTTACTACGGAGCGTCACGTGCTTCCACCGGATTCGTTTATTGTTATTCTTCCAAATACAGATTTATTGGAAATTTTCCCGGATATCAACTTTGTAAATGCCGGAAGTGGCTTATCAGCACTTAAAAATGGAGGTGATGCCATCATAATTACCGATGCTGACGATAATGTGCTTGATTCACTTGTTTACACGCCTTCCTGGGGAGGAAACGGAATAGCCTTGGAAAGAAAAAGCGCATTGGCGCTCTCTGTTTTTTCAGATAACTGGGCAGAATCATTATCAGAAAATCTGGGAACACCCGGCAGAAGAAATTCAGTTGAAGCACCCACAGATCCGCCATTTTTAACTGAAATTATATTCTTAAGTGCGGATTCTTTAAAAGTTACCTTTAGCAGAAGTATGTCTTTCGCAGATGTTACAAATGCTGCCAATTATGGTTTTTCTGATGAAATCACAGTTCTTGAGGCTGATTTTATTAGCGGAACACAAGTTGGTCTTGCTCTTTCCGATGAAATGGTTTCTCTCGAAACCTACACACTAAGCGTTACAAATGTGGCTGATATCTTCGGTAATAATCAGGAATCAGACAGCATAGAAATTACCTATTACGATTTTGAGGAAGCCGTTGCCGGAGATGTTATCATCAACGAATTTTATCATCGTCCGCCGGTGGCTATTCGTCCTGAAGGAAGAAGACCACAATATGTGGAAATTCGAAATACTTCTGATAAAGTAATCAACTTGCAAGATTGGCGAATTGAAAGAAGTGGTGGTTCGGGAACAGCTGTTTCGAACTCCGTTTTCCCATTATTGCCCGATTCTTACATTGCGTTATCTGGTGATGTACAAGTATTTGAAGAATTGTTCGAAGAATCCAACTTCAGGCAGGTTGATGCTTTCCCTCAATATAATTTAACAACGGCTGATATTATCGTACTTCGCGGACCTGACGGTTCTGTTTCTGATTCGCTCCGATTTGTACCGGGTTCCTGGAGTGCAGAAGGCAGAGCCTCGGAGCGTCGCTCGCCAACGGTTTCGTCTTTAGCCTTAGATAACTGGGAAATAGCATCATCTGAACTAATTGGAACACCGGGGCTTACAAATAATGCGCAACCATTGACTGGCGAGCCGGAATTGGTATTTATTGATTATTTGGCTGCAGATACGCTTTCAATTGCGTTTAATCGTGCTTTGGATACCACACTCGTTTCTGATCCGGATTTCTACAACTTAAATCCAGAAATTACCGTTGATGAAGTTATTTTCACCTCGTTCACGGAGGCATTTCTGATTTTGGAATCTCCCATGAATAGTGGAACTGAGTACACGTTGGCAGTTGAAAATATCACCGATTTGTTCGGAAATACGCTTGAAGAAGCATCCCTTACATTCACGTATTACGACCTTGAACCAGCTCTACCCGGTGATGTTGTGATCAATGAGTTCATGTATAATGAACCTAGTGGATATACCCGATACATAGAATTGTATAACCGCTCTGATAAAGCTATTAACATAGCTGGCTGGCAACAGGCTAACGATACCGGAACCCGCAG
The DNA here is from genome assembly GCA_007116685.1 of Balneolales bacterium. Classification (GTDB taxonomy): domain Bacteria; phylum Bacteroidota; class Rhodothermia; order Balneolales; family Natronogracilivirgulaceae; genus SKIC01. The sequence goes on along the minus strand of SKIC01000307.1, from coordinate 4,158 downwards.
AGTTTTAACTACCGAAAGACACGTCATTCCGCCCGATTCATTTATTGTGATTTTGCCGGATGAAAGCTTATTGGAAATTTTCCCCGATATAAACTTTGTAAATGCAGGTTCCGGCCTTTCCGCACTTAAAAATGGCGGAGACGAAATCGTAATTACCGATGCCAATGGTGTGGTAATGGATTCCTTGCGATACAGTCCGGATTGGGGAGGAAACAATGTAGCCCTCGAAAGAATTTTTGATGACGTTTCTGCGATTTATCGTGAAAATTGGGCGAATTCTATTGAACAGGGATTGGGAACACCCGGACGCAGAAATACGGTACAACCTGATACTGAAAATCCGAGTGTGACCTTAATAGAGTTTATCGCTCAGGATAGTATCGCTGTTCGATTCAGCCGAAATATCGAAACCGGAATGCTGACCAATCCGGATTCTTATGTGTTGACTCAAATCACGGCTGCGGCCATGGCTACGCGTTCTCACCGAAGCGAGAGGCGTGGAGTAGGCGGAGAGGCCATCGAAACGAATCAGTCTATAAGACCTTCTCTGCAATCCGGTAGCATAGCAAATGTAACCTTTGTGGATAATCGGAATGTAATTCTTACGCCATCACAACCATTACAAAACGGTGCTACGTATCAATTGGAGGTAGTTGGCGTAACTGATGTGATTGGAAATACATCCGGAAATCAACAATTGCCATTTACTTTCTACAATTTACGTGATGCCCAACCCGGAGAGGTAGTAATTAACGAGTTCATGTTCCGTCCGCCGTCAGGACAAACCCGATTCATTGAACTGAAAAATACAACCCAGGATGCTATCACACTGCAAAACTGGACATTAAATAACGATACGGGAACTCGCAGAACCATTACTAATGATCGCCTTTTTATCCCGCCGGATTCATTTGTAGTCTTAATCCCAAGTCCTGATTTACTCGAAGTTTTTCCGGATATAAATGCGGTTGTAATTCCGAATATGCCGGCACAAAAAACCTCCGCAGATGATATCGTAATTAGAAACAGCGCCGGTGTAACACTCGATTCACTGAGTTATACATCCAGCTGGGGCGGAAATGGCGTTTCCTTAGAACGACGCAGCACTACCGTGCCAGCGATATTTCGTGATAACTGGGGGAATTCTCCGGCTGATGATTTCGGAACACCGGGAGCGCCAAACCAAATCGAGCCTGATACCGAAATCCCGTTGGTTACGGCCGTTAATGTGGAATCTGCAACACGTGTGAGAATCGTGTTCTCCAAAGTGATGGATGAACAATTAGCGCGAATGGCAGATAATTATTCTGTTTCTGATGGAATTTCTGTCACAAATGTTAGCTGGAACCAAAATCAGGTATTTTTAACGCTTAGTCCTTCTTTGCAAGCTGGTCTGGTTTATGAACTTGAAATCCAGAATCTCACCGATATTTTTGGAAATGAACTGGAGCCGTTTACTGATAACTTGCAGTTATTATCTTTCGATACTGCCGAGGAACGAGATATCGTTATAAACGAAATCCTGTATCGTGGATTAGAAGGTGAAGTCAATCGATTTGTAGAATTATATAATCGAAGTGACAAAACTCTAAACTTAGATCAGTGGTTCATTGGTCGCGGTACAGGTAGTCCGGTCCGGTTATCCCGAGAAGAAAATCCAGGAGATGTAACTCTCCCTATTTCTATGCAACCCGGAGATTACCTCGTACTCACAAGCAATACAGATTGGGTTCCACAAGATGTCAGGGCATTAAGAGTAGTGAATTTTCCTGCGTTATCGAGTTTAGGAGATGCCGTTTTCATTCGTGATGCTGACGGGCAGAGAATCGACAGTTTGCGTTATGCTACTAGTTGGGGCGGAAACGAGCCCGGTTTATCACTGGAGAGAATTGACCCGAACGGAGCTAGTAATGACCCGACGAATTGGCGCAGCAGTCCATCAAATTTCTCGGCTGGATCTCAAAATCAAGCCTTTTCTCCGATTGTAGATGCTCCACAAGTTCGTTATGCCGGACTAACATCTTCGGGTGATATTAAAGTGATCACAAACCGCCACGTAGTCCTGACTCCTGAGACAAATTTCCGAATTGGTCAGTCGCAATTACAAGTTTCCAGATACGATGCTTTCCGTGCCGATGAAATTCGATTGTCTTTTAACGGAAATCTGAATGAAGATAGCGACGAACAATTGGTCATTGAGAATTTAGAAGATTTTGCCGGAAATAGAGCCGATTCACGTTCTCAACCTATTGCCCGTCCTATTCAGGAAGGCGATGTGGTGTTCAACGAAATTATGTATCAACCATTAGGCGCAACTGAGGATAGGTCAGCACAAAGCGAATTTCTTGAGTTCTATAACACTCGAGATTATGCGGTATCTATGGAAGGATTTTTCATTCATGACCGACCAAATCCGGATGGTAGTATTACTTCCATTACACCCGTCCAAACTCGTGGCGCATGGATTCCTGCAGGTGGGTATTTCATATTCCATGGGGATAATGAACCTGAATTTGAAAATACAAGAATTGCCAAATTTTTCGGTCTGGAGAGTTCTGATTTTGTAGTGAGAGCGAACAGGACCTCACTCAGTTTAAGCACAACCGGAAAAGATGTCTATTTGGCGGATAGTACCGGTACAACCATCGATTTTGTTTCTTACCGGCCTGATTGGCATAATCCGAACAGGGTAGATGTGCGCGGCGTGAGCCTGGAACGCATAAACCCATTTGCAGCTAGCAATGATGCCACCAATTGGAGTTCCAGTACACGACCAAATGGCGCAACACCGGGAGCACAAAACACAATTTTCGCTGTTCCGTCTGATTTTTCAGAACGTTCGGGCGTGGTTATGGAGCCTAATCCATTTGCTCCGGATGGAAGCGGTGACCGGGATAATCTCTTTATCAATTATACACTTGATGAACCTGATTATCTGATGCGTGTTCGAATTTATGACCGATACGGACGTTTGGTGCGAACTCTGGCTGATGGGCAAGTTGCCGGTTTACAGGGCACGCTAACCTGGGATGGTATGCGTGAAGACGGCTCCGAAAACAGAATGGGTATTTATATCGTCGTTTTTGAAGCCTATAATAGTGCATCTGGCAGAAACAGAACATTCAAAGAAACGGTAGTTCTCGCTCGCCGCTTATAAATTCCAAAAGAAAATATGCACATACTCATCACCGGTGTTGCCGGTTTTATAGGTTCAAATCTTGCGAAATTTCTTCTAAAAAAAGGATGCAAGGTTACCGGTTGCGACAATCTTAAAAATGGAAATTTAGATCGTTTATCAAATATTCTTGATGATTCTGATTTTCGGTTTTTTGAGACCGATGTTTGTCAATTTTCTGATATGGAATCTCTGACGAAAAACGTGGACTGGATTTGTCACTTGGCGGGAGAAGTGGGAGTAAGCCATACCTCAAATCGTCCTGCATCCAGTTTTAAAGTAAATATTAGAGCAACGGAAGTTATACTTGAAATTGACAAAAAAACGGGTGCAAAGGTGTTATTGGGTTCTACTTCTGAGGTTTATGGAAATCCGGTAAATACCTCAGAAGCACTTGTGGAAACACAAGCGATAACTTTGCCGCCGCCTGTTCATCCCCGCTGGGCTTACGCTGCTTCCAAAGCCGCCGCCGAATACCTTGCGTCCTCCTACCATCATGAATTTGGAGTCCATACGGTAATTTGTCGCTTTTTCAATGTTACAGGTGCGGGACAATTACCTGAGTCAGGAATGGTTTTGCCGATATTTGTCTCAAAAGCCCAAAAAAATAAGCCACTCATCATCTATGGCGATGGTAGCCAAACCCGTTGTTTTACTTACGTGGAAGATGCCGTCGAAGCTATATTTCGGGTTATGGTACATCCGGAAAATAATGGACAGATTATCAATATTGGCAGTACCAAAGAAATTTCGATATTAAAACTTGCCGGGGAAGTAATTCGTCAGTTAAACAGCAGTTCCGAAATCATGTACAAGGAACCCAAATGGCAAATGAACTCCGGCACCAAAGACATCAAAAGGCGTATCCCAAATATCGAAAAACTACACAAAATGACCGGATTTAAGCCAGCAACAGATTTACATACAATCATCGACAGTATTGCGAAATTTCATAATAGTACGCATAAAGTTGGCTTATAATT
>SKIC01000035.1 GCA_007116685.1 Balneolales bacterium | reverse complement strand
TTATGTGAAAACGTAAAGAGTTCGAGTTCCTTGCCGAGTTTACGGTGATCACGAAGCTTCGCCTCTTCAAGCATTTGAAGATATTCATCCAATTCCTTCTTCTTAGGAAAAGTGATACCATAAATACGAGTCAATTGCTGACGATTTTCATCACCACGCCAGTAAGCACCGGCTATACTCATCAACTTAATCGCCTTAATCAACCCTGTGTTTGGGATGTGGGGTCCACGACATAAATCTGTAAAATTGCCCTGAGTATAAAAAGAAATGGTTCCGTCTTCGAGATCTTCGATGAGTTCAAGTTTGTACGGATCACCTACTTTTTTAAAGTGTTCTATGGCTTCGTCTTTCGGAACTTCCTTGCGAACATACTCTGACTTCTCTCTGGCAAGCTCCACCATTTTCTTTTCGATAGTTTCCAACTCATCCGAACTGAGTGTATGATCACCAAAGTCAATATCGTAATAAAAGCCATTTTCGATTGGCGGACCGATAGCAAATTTTGCTTCAGGATACAGGGCCTGTACGGCTTCGGCCATCAAGTGAGCAGATGAATGCCAAAATGCGTGCTTACCATCTTTTTGGTTCCAGGTATTAATGGCAACTTCGGCATCTTCATAAATGGACCGATCCAGGTCGAGAATATCATCATTAACCGTTACAGAAAGTGCATTTCGGGCAAGTCCCTCAGAAATGGAGCGTGCAATTTCCAGTCCGGTAACACCAGCAGAGAATTGGCGCTGTGCACCATCGGGTAGCGTAATGGTGATTTGTTGATCTGACATATCTAATTCAGGGTATTTTTGAGTACGTACATACAAAAAAAGCGCATCACAGACGCGCTTTGCCGGTGGAACCAGGCAGATTCGAACTGCCGACCTCTACGATGTCAACGTAGCGCTCTAACCAACTGAGCTATGGTTCCTTGAGGAGTGCAAATATACGCAGATAAAATGGCTTTTAACAACCGTATTTAATGGAAATTTATGCTTTTTGGGCTTTCATTTTGTTTAATTTCTATTCACCTTAACTATAATGAGATGGTAATTTTTTCTATGGTCGATATAATTAAAAAACTAACCCGAATAATAGCATCATGGATATTAGAAATTTTGGAACTTCAGGATTAAAAGTGAGCGCTCTAGGATACGGAGCAGGAAATATTGGTGAGGATAATCTTTCAGAAAAGCAGATTGAGTCCATTTTAAAAACTGCAGTGGATGCCGGCATCACTCTATTTGATACTGCAAGAAGTTATGGACAATCCGAAGAGAGACTTGGTAAGTATCTGAAGTCGGTTCGCGAAGACATTGTACTTTCTACTAAGGTTGGTTATGGCGTAGATGGTGTGCCCGACTGGACTTATGATTCCGTTATGAAAGGTATTGATCAAGCACTTCGTAAATTCGACACAGAATACATAGATATCATACATTTGCACTCCTGCCCAAAGGAAACTTTACAGCAGGGTGAAGTAATTCAAGCCCTTTATGATTCAAGAATGAATGGGAAAGTTAGATCTATTTCTTATTCCGGTGAGCAAGAGGCTCTTTCTTTTGCGGTCGAGTGTGGTAAATTTGATGGATTTCAATCATCTATAAATATATGTGATCAACGAACTATATCTTACCCCCTTCCAGTAGCAAAAATTAAAGGTATGGGTGTGATTGCAAAGCGTCCGGCAGCTAATGCTCCCTGGAGATTTGATGAGCGCCCGGTTGGTCATTATGGTGAAGAATACTGGCACCGATGGAAGACTATGAATCTTCAAACAGATTTAGACCCTATGGAATTAGCACTGAGGTTTGTTACCTTCACCTGGGGCGTAGATTCAGTTATTGTTGGCACCACAAACAAAAAGCATTTGATACAAAATGCAAAAATCATCCAAAAAGGTCAGCTACCCGAAGATGTGCAATCTTATGTTCAAAAAACGTTTCGGGATAATGATCAGGATTGGGTTGGGCAGATATAGTTTATTGGTGTTTCACCTACTAATACTCTTCATTTAATGTATGATATCTCATTCAAATCATAGCTATTAGCGACATTTTGAATTATCTCTCATAAGTAACAGCTCAAAAACTAACCCGAGCCATTAATCCCAGCGTACTTCGGGTATTGCCAATACTTTCATCCAATCCGGAGCCGACGGTTTGTCTGTCTTGAAAAACGGTAATTCCATATTTCGCCCATAAATCTATGAAATCTGCAGGGCGATATCTGACGAGTAAATATGAGCGTGAGCCTCTTCCGAATAATGCGGGATTCGAGAGCACGTAAAGTAAATCGTTTTCAAACTGAAATACTCTTGATGTAAAGCTTTCGGTTTCGAAGAAGGTAAATCTGGCGTCTATTTGCACATTGTTTATACCGCTGAAACGTACATCCTGAAATGCCAGCATCCCGAATTCCGGATCAGCGTTTATTGCACGGGCACGTAACCACTCGAATCGGGTACGAAATCGTACATCCGGGTGCACCTGATAATCTACTTGCCCTCGAATACTTCCCCTAACTTCATCACCCAAAGCAAAAAACTCCCTACCGAAATCATCTACAATTCGAAAATCATTACCTCTGGTTTTACTCCTGACCAGTAAGTACATATCTAAATCACGAGAGTGCCTGTAATCCAGCAATACCAGCCAATCATGTCCGCTTGTTGAAGAATTGGTGCCAAAACGAGGCGCAGGGAACGTAAATTGATCGTAGTAAGCGCTGAGTACCAAACCGGGAATAATGGCGTGTCGTAATCCAATATAATAGCCCTCTTCATTTCTGGGATTTCCGGATACTTCTCCAAAACCGGCACCAAAAACCGACTGAAAATCTCGAGCATAATTTCTGTATGCAAAACTGATATCGGTAGCCATACCTATAGGATATTCCAGCCCTGACACAAAACCGAGCCCACCATTTTTACTTCGAGCGCCTTCTCCAAATAGAAGTAATTCATCAAAAAAGAGACGGTAATCGATACCAATAGTTGAAGCGGTTGTTCCTTCAAAATCGAAAGCATTAGAAACGGCTGTTCCTTTTACGATATAATCATCGTACTCAGCGATGTAACCTGTGGCACCAATCACGCCGTAATCGAACTGCCAGGCTGCTCTACCACCATAAAATGTGAGTCCCGTATTTAAACCTCTTTCGATTTCACTCGGCGTGCGATAAAAGATGGTGGCAGTTGGAAAGCGAATGGAATCCTGCCCAACTTCGGTTGCTCTGAGTTCTCTGCGGGAGAAAAAACCGGTAAGTTGAACTCTGTCAGCAACCGTAGCGCTAGCTGCAACTCCTCTGTTATAATTATAGCGATCACTGGATTGAAAAGGGCGAAGTCCCCTTTCGTTTCGATACGCTGCTCTTATGGTTTCTCTTCCTTTGCCAAACGCCAGACCGTTCCAAAGTACTAATCCCTGTCCAAAAAACAGACCATAATCGCCCACAACAAGCATATTCAAGGGACCCTGATTGAACGTAGCGAAATGGAATGAGGTATGCTCAAAATCTACAGGATGAAGCATTTGTTCGCCTGGAACTTTTTGTTGGGTAACATTAACAGATAATCTATTCGAGCGGTAATTTGCCCGCTGATAATAGCGAACCTGATTTCCGGCATAGGTAGTTCTTGTGGTATCTCCCCTGTTGATGTATCCCTGTTGCTCTTCCAAAACGGTTTGCATACGGCTCATCACTTCCACTCTGCTATTTCCAAACCAATAACCGGGTGAGGTTATTAAATCCGTAAAGAGTTCTCTGGTATCACCAATCATAATATAAGGGCGCATTCGTTCAAGTGTTGCCGGTCCGATACCACGAACTTGCACCAATTCATCAATGCTTTCGAATGGCTTGTTCCTTCTATATTCTACTACAGCATTAGCGAGTCGAATATTCATCCCGGGAATCAGAGAAAGTTGGTCTACGCGGGCTCGATTTATATTTAGAGGATTTGCTGCTAAATCCTGGAGAAACTGGGCAAGATCTTCGGGATTAAAATCGGTGTCCTCATCTTCTAAACCTTCCAAAGCACGTTCAATATCCTGCTCAACTTGTTGCTGCGTGGTATCTGCTACCTGAGAAAACCCCAGTTCGGGCATCATCAGAAAGACAGATACACCAAGAAAAAAACAGAGAACTATGCTTTTTTTTACCATGTGACTGCGAAATCAAGACCCGGGCTCCACCCCAAAACATCATGACGCTGTACGGCAATATCCGCTCGAATCAGAGAACTGACGTATCCAAATCCGAAAGAGAGTGTTTGTGGATTTGTGGTGATTCCGGCTCGTGCTCTCAATATTTCGATGATATGTATTTCTACTCCGCCACGATAGGAAAAATCAAAATCTATATCCTTGTATACATCCGATACAAACAGCGCTCTGTCTGATAAGGTGTAAGAAATTCCAATGGCCATATCCCTAGGCAATTCTTCTTCCACTTCGCCTATGGTTCCTCTGTTGATATTGCTGAATTTTGCGCCCAAAATCAGATTATCGAAAATATTATAGGCCACACCTATGTCCAGAGCAAAGCCAACATCAGAACCGAAATCATGGATGCTGAGATGCGTCATATTTGCGGCAAGACCTACACGGATGTTATAAAACTCGTTCATGTAAGCCAGTCGATATCTGCTTTCTCTGTACAAATCAAAACCGTAGGTGTGCAAACCGACGCCGGCTGTTCCATAATCGGTGGCATACGTGGCTGCTAATCCATAATCGGTTAATTCTGAAATATCGTAATAGCGCATAGCAAAAAAGGAAGCATGACGACCTTCTTGCGACATCATTGCGGGGTTAAAAAATACATTCCATTCATAATCAGGAAGTGCTGTAACAGCTTGCGATAAACCAATTGCGCGGGCGCCCATGACCGCTTGTGCAGATTGTGCCTGAATTTTGAGGGGAAGCACAAAAACCAAAGAGAGAAGTATGAGAAAAACTGGTGATTTCACGAGACTATCTTAGGTACTTATTACCTGAGTAAGATTGTTATTTTTTTTCAAAATTGAAACGAAAAGGCATTATTCCCACAAACGTTTTCGTAAACCACTACTACGCATAGTTTGTTGTTGGATAGATTCTCTCACAATTTGCTCCGTTCCCCAGATATGGAAAACCTTTTTTGCTCGGGTTAATGCCGTATAAAGAAGTTCACGAGTCATAACAGGTGATTTTTTACTCGCTAAAATCAAAACTACTTCTTCAAATTCAGAACCCTGCGATTTATGAACAGAAATAGCGAATGCCGGCTGATGTTCCGGTAAACGTGACGGAGAAATTGAAACAAATTCCTGAGAATCAGATTTTTGAAAAAAGACTCGCAACTCCCCTTCTTCATCCGGAGCTGTGATGCCAATATCACCATTATACAAGCCCCATTGATAATCATTGCGGGTAATCATTACCGGGCGCCCCTCATACCAAACTTCCTGAGATTTCAATCCTTTTTTTCTCAATTCATTTTCTATGGAAAAGTTAACACTGCCAACTCCGAGAAGTCCCCTGCGGTGAGCGCACAGAATCTGAAATTTGTTCAAGGCTTTGAATTTTTCTTCAATCTCCGAGCCCGATTCCAGAAGTCCGGTTTCCAATATTCTGGTAACAAGATTAGTTGTGAACTTGGTGGATGATAGACTTTCAACCATTCCCAAACGTTGCTCTTTATCGTTTTTTAGAATTTTGAGGGAGCTTTCCACATCACCTTTATTAATAGCATTAGCCAAAGCGCCAATTTCGGGATTGGCTTGAAAACGATACGAATGGCTGAGTTCCACGATGGCATCCTGCATGGGGCTGGCTGAATCATTTTCCGGCACCTTAAATCCATAGGATTGCAAATCGGCAGATTTTTTCCCGGAGAAAACCGAAAGAGGCTGATTTTCGGGTAAAGGATTGCAAAGGTCACCCAAAACCGCTCCGGCTTCAACCGAAGCCAATTGGTCTTTATCCCCCAATAAAATGAGACGCGCACTTTTTGGAACTGCATCCAGAAGTTTTGCCATCATTGCCATATCAATCATGGATGCTTCATCCACAATAACGACATCGTAAGGCAGTGGATTTTCTTTATTGTGGCGGAAATAGGAACTTTGGTATTTGACGCCGAGCAAACGATGAAGCGTTGTGGCTGTTTTGGGAAAGTGTTCGAAAATCTCATCGGGAATATCCAATTGATGTGCTTCTTTTCCTCTGTTGTTGGCGATGGATTCCATCATGCGAGCCGCCGCTTTTCCCGTTGGAGCAGCCAAAGCAATTTTAGGTATCCTTGATTTACTCAGCGAAATAAGAGCTTCCAATAATTGGACCACCGATCGTGTTTTCCCGGTTCCCGGTCCGCCGGTAATAACTGTAAGGCATTGGGTTAATGCAGAAGCTGTAGCCACTAATTGCCAATTTGGTACCTGCCCTGAAGTATCTCGATTTACCAAACGTTGACACTCCTGCGCAATTTCTTTGGCGGAAAAAGAAAGCGCCGGCTCGGCATTTGTTCTGGCTTTCAAATCTTCAGCAATGGCCACTTCGTAAGCA
>SKIC01000121.1 GCA_007116685.1 Balneolales bacterium | reverse complement strand
GATTTTCGCTTTCCGCTGATACCGTAATCGGGGATTTAATCATTGTTATTGCTGCTATGGTATTTGCATCTTACAGTTTGATGTCTAAACCGATGCTCAAAAAATACACCCCCATCGAGCTCTCAACTATAATTATGACAGTTGGGGCAAGTTCGCTCATTGTTATCGCACTACCTTCCTTATTTCGCCTCGACTATGCTTCCGTATCAGCACTTTCTTACAGCGGAGTTGTGTATAGCGGGGTACTTTCCATTGGCTTGGCGTATATCATCTGGAATTATGGGATAAAACAAGTAGGACCGGTAAGGACGTCCACTTATCAGAATTTGGTACCTGTTCTGGGGCTTGTTCTCGGATTTATTCTCCTGGGAGAACAACTTACTTTTACACAATATATAGGCGCTGGCAGTGTTATCGGCGGGATTATTCTGGCACGTCTTTAGATGCGGTTTACCAGTCTAATTTTCTTTATTTTTGCAACTTGCATTTTATTTCACTGAACAACTACGACCAAGCTATGTTTTTACACAAGCAAGCATCGAGCTCATTTATTGGAAGCTTCATGCTTCTTTCACTACTTATTTTGCCTTCTCTATTGATGGCGCAGTCAGACCGTAGATCGTTTGACCTTTCTGTAGAGCCCCAATTTCGGGATTACTTCCTGTTAGATCATTTTGGCTTACGGCTTATAAACGAGGGCTTGCCGCTGGAAAGTTATCTTGATGCAGAAACCTATGAACTCGGCCCAAACGATGTACTCTCGCTTGAAATGTCGGGTGGTATGGAGCGTGCGATGCGTGGTTTGGTTATCAATCCGGAAGGCGCCGTTTTTATTCCGGGATTGGGCAAAGTGAGTTTCAGAGACAAAACACTTACAGAAGCCAGAGAACACGTAACGCAACTGGCCTCGCAGAGTTTCGGTAATACTCAGGTTAGCCTTACTTTAGATATTCCCCGCCCAATTCATGTTCATATTCATGGCGATGTGGAAAGTCCGGGGCGTTATCTGCTGCCTTTTGGTATTCGTTTAGATCAAGCCATTTTCAGAGCTTTGATTTCTCCGGGAGCCAATCCTGACCGCACAGGAATGTTTCAATACGATAGCAATTTCATTGATAATCAAAATCTAAGCCTGCGAAACATTCATATCCAGAAAAAAGATGAATCTACTCTCACCGGAGATTTAGTGCATTATTTCAGAACAGGTGAACTGGAAGCCAATCCCGTTATTTCCCATGGAGATCGTATTGTAATTCGTCGTCGAATCAGCGAGGCCCCAGTGGTGAGTATTTCCGGAGCGGTACACCTGCCTTTGACTTTAGAATATCGTGAGGATGATAATCTCGAGCGCTTATTGGATATGGCCGGTGGATTTACCCCTGATGCAAAATCAGACGAAATCATCATCCACAGCAGAACAGCAAATGGCTTGCAACGCCGTACAATCTCTACTGATGAAACGAATTTGAGTCAGGTTTATCTGAATCCGAATGACCGAGTTGTGATTCCTATGGATCGCAATTTACATCAGGCGCAGAATACTGCTGTGCATGGAGAAGTTCAGCTTCCGGGAACCTATCCCATTATCGAAGGAGAAACCACTGTTGCTGATCTCCTAGAAATGTCAGGCGGTATTACAAACCGCGCTTTGGCTCATGGCGCCTATCTGATTCGCGCTACGCATTCATCCGATCGAGTTTTGAGAGATGGTGGCGTAAATGCAGAAATTTTGCAACGAGCCTCTGATCAATTGGTGCAAGGACTGGAATATCTTCAGATGGAAAGCACTCTTTTCAGAAATCAAATTCCTTTGGATGTAAACAACGCTGAAAGTTTAGCAGGAATTAAAGTGTATCACGGCGACAGAATTTTTATCCCCAGAGATGAGCATACCGTTATTGTACTCGGTCAGGTTAATAAACCGGGATTATACGCTGTTGATGAGGCAAACTCTGCCAGAGAATTCGTGCAACTTGCCGGTGGATTTACCATTGCCGCTGAGGAATCCAGAGTTTTTATTATTAAAGCCGGAAGCCGTAGTTGGTATCGTCCGGGGGAAGTTGATGTGGAGTCGGGAGATATCATCTTCGTGGATCGTGAGCCTTACGATGAACTGCACTCCAGACGAATGTTCCGTAATAGCAACATCCAGCTGATTATGACCGGAATCACCACTTTAGCTACTGTAATTACCACTTACGCTGTTTACCGCCGTAATTAATTCTGTTTTTTAGATGAGTACACAAACACAAAAACCAGAGTACAACGAAACCAATATTCTGGATGTCTTATTGATACTGTTTAGAAATAAATGGTTTCTGATCAAGCTTGTAGGCTCGGTAACCATTCTGTCTTTAATTATCAGTTTGGTTTGGCCACAAAAGTTTAAATCATCAGCTACATTTTTGCCACCACAAGAACAACAATTAGGTGGTATGGCCGGTGGATTATTGAGCAACATCATGCAGACCAGCATGAGTAATTCTAAATTGGATGCTGAGTCAATCCTCACCATCCTCAGAAGCCGAAGTTTGCATGTAGAAGTAATCAACAATACCGGTTTACGAGAAGAATACAATTCCAATATCATGGAAGAATTACTCATGAAATTCAACAATAACCTCAGCATTGTTGATGTACGTGAGGGTGGGTTTGGATTTAATCCTGTGATTGCCGTAGAAGTCTCTTTTGTTGATAAAAGTCCTGAAAGAGCACGTGATGTAGTTGATTATTTACTCACAGCGGCAGACTCTATTGCAAGTGCAATCAACTACAAAAACAATAAAGAGCGCTATGATATCATTGCCAAGCGTTTCAATCGAAACGTAGAGGAAATGGCTGAGGCAGAAGAAGCTTTTAAAGCATTTCAACAGAAATACGGCATTTTTGAGATTGAAGAACAGTCCCTATTAATGGTACAGCAGCTTGGCGAATTACGTGCAGCAATTATTGAAGCGGAAATGAAAATCGGAATTCTGGAAACTACTGTTGATTCCAATAATCGCGAATTACAAAACCAACGCCGTGCTTTGCGCCAATTGCAAAATACCTATCAGCGTGAATTAGTTGGCGCCGATTTGGAAGCACGTGGTTTTGATGTATTCCATCCTATGGCAGCTTTGCCGGAAATCGGTCAGCAATATATACGATTGTTCCGGGAATTAGAGATTCAGAATACCATTCACGAATTCCTCTACCCACAGTTTGAGCAAGCAAGTATTTTACTTGATGACCAAAGCCGAAATATGCAAATAGTAGATGAACCGCATCTACCAACTTACAAAGATAGTCCAAAGCGGGCATTCATTGTGATTGGCGGATTCATGGCGAGTTTGTTTATCGGTTTATTAATGGTTGGATTCCGACACATGGTTAGTGAAGCAGAACAACACCCTGAGAAATCGGAAAGATTATCAGCATTATTTGACGCCTTAAAAGCCCGTACAGACTACTAAGTTTCTTCTCATGCTTGGTTCATCCTCAGGCTTATCAGACTCGTTGCCTTATTCCAAAAGCACTTTGTTAATAGGAATAACATTGGCTGCAAGTGGATTATTTCTGGGCTTGGCAACTGGATTAGTTTGGATGCCACTGGCAATTGCAATATTAGTAGCCCTGGTGCCTTTTTCTTTATATGTGGTTAAAAACCCATACCCGCTACTAGTTTTCATGACGATAGGAACTTACCTGGGAAGTTTAGCTAATCTAATTCAAGATGGACTCATCCCTATTTCACCATTCCAGCTTTTTTTGGTAGCTACCATATTCCTTTTTCTGTTCAATCGATTGTTATACAGTGATTTCACATTTCGAAAAACAGGTATTGAACTGGAATTAGTAGTTTTTCTCATCATCATAAGCGTTAGCATTTTGTACAGCCCTGTACATATGACGGGAGTAATCAATACTCTGAGAATGCTATTCCTTATCGTAATGATGTATCTCATTATAAATCTCATAAATGAGAAATGGCAAATATCTTTGATTTTCGGAGCATTGGTTGTGGTGAGTACGATTCTGGCCATAGTGGTCATGTACACCATTGTATCTAATCCTCAGGATGCTATTCGTGCACTTCTCTCTGATGGGGCAAATATCACTCGAACCTCTGTTACAGATATAGACCCTAATCGATTTGCCTCGCAATTTTTGCTTCCCATAGCTTTTGTTGCTTCCATAATGCTGAGTGGAATGGCTTTTTATTACAGAATTGGAACGGCGATACTCTTATTAATTTTACTTGTTGGAGTTGCGGGAACCTATTCGCGAAGTGTCATGCTTGCTGCATTATTGATGCTTGTACTCATTGCTTTATTATACCGACAGTATAAATTATTTCTTTGGATTATTGCACTAAGCTTGGCTGTAGTATTAATTGTTCCGGATTTACGCATCTTTGCTGCAAATGTAATTAACCGCTTCCTGGATATTTTTGCAGGTAGCTCTGATGCATCCTCAAATATCAGACTACTTCTGGGAGTAGCAGGTATAAATATGTTTGTAGACTCCTATATGATTGGTGTTGGATTTGGTGGATTTCCTACTCATTTCACCAATTATTTCACATTGCAGGAATCTATCGGCGTTAATATGCCACATAATCTTACCTACAAAATACTGGCCGAACTGGGGTTACATGGCTTTGTAGTCTTTATGTTCATCCTCTGGAAAATTCTCCACACCGGATACCGTAATGTTCGCCTAAGCAAAGTTGGATTAGAACGTGCTAATTCAGTAAGTAGCTTCGCTGCATTTATTGCGCTCTTGATTTTTTATCAATTTTATGGTGGTGCTTTGTTTGATAATAACTTTTGGCTCTTAGTAGGACTTATTTTTGCTCAAAAGCATTTGATTTCCAGAAGACTACGCAAGTAAGACAAAGATATTTAAACACCTAGCATTCTAAGATAAACCCCAAAGTTGCTAAGTCTTTGTTCGATTTTCCTTTAAATTTTGAGTGTATAGTAAAATTGTTTTCAAGCTCCTCAAAAGCTTTCTCATCAATCGCTTGCTCTAGAACTTCAAAGGGCTCACATTCTGCCATTCGAAATAAATCTAGATAATCGGAAAAACGTAATCGATTATGGTATGCGAACTTATTTCCAGCCCAAAGCTTCCAGGCAAAATCAGAATATTTCAAAAAATTGACTGAACTGATAGATGAATCAAAAAATGAAAAATGATCGCCCGGGTTTACACGATGAACAGCTATTCCATCTGATTTAAGAATTCGATTTTGCTCTTTAAGAATTTCAACAATCGCCTGCTCGGGTACATGCTCAAGAACATTTGTAGAATAATACATATCTACTGAATTTGTGGGCAAATCAGTTTGACGGGCATCATAAGGCGATCTATATTCGATGCCGGCATCGCTCATTAATTTTTCAGGATTGGATGCTCCTTCTAATAAAAGCCCGTATCTCTCTTGAAAAACAGCTGATTTGGCGTATTTCCCTGCCGTTTTAAAAAACTCTTCTTCATTTTCTGACCAGTAGGATATGTATTCATGAGTAAATTCTGGTCTAAAATGTCTGTTTAAGTCAACAGTAATAATTTTATTAATCCCACACAGCCATAAACATAGTGGGATTTGCAAAGCCCAGCCGGAACCCAATTCAAAAACCGTTACATCAGACACCTCGGATCTGTGCTTGGTGATTCTATCCATAAAATAGAATGCTTTTGCAGTATCATACATACTTTTTGGTCGGAGTTTACCCTTCGAATATTGTAAGCGATAGTGTAATGAATCACCCAAGCCAAAGGGTAAAATAGACAGAGAATTCTGCACAAGAGCTTTAATTTTCCAGTTCATTAACTTTTCAATTTCTAAAATTAGTCCTTATTTGCCGGGAAATTTCCTGTAAAGTTTTTCTCCAAAGATTGTAGCAAGAAGATATAGAGCAAACAGATAAGAATACCTCATTTGATTGTAAATGAACACTGAAAGTCCAGCTTTCAAGTATGCCCTTTGATATTTCTTATATAACTGCCAGGTACCTTTTAGTTTTTTCGAAAAGTTTGTACTGATTTGCCCATGAGATCTATTAGCGCGACAAAGACTCTCATCCACATAATCAATCTCACCTAATTCCAATATCCGCAGCGATAAATCATATTCTTGGTTGGCAACTAGCTTCACATCGAAACCACCGGCTTTTTCAAAAACTGATTTCCGCATCATCATGGTTAATGTGCCACTCAAACAATAAGAGCTAAGCAGTTTTTTATAAATATCACCACGATGCTCATTTTTTATTATTCGATGTTCACCGGATCTATAATCATCCAAATGACAAGTAACCAAAACCAAGTGTTTATTTTCTGTCTCTTGAAATATCGACAGTTGTCTTTCCAACTTTTCTGGATAAAATTCATCGTCATCATCCAAAAAATTTAAAAAATCCCCTTTTGCTTCTTTAGCTCCTAAATTCCTACAAAAGTTAGCTCCCTTATTTTCAGCATTTCTAATCAAACGAACTCGTTTATATATCTTTGTTATAGACGCCAAATCTGATTGTGATGCATCATCAACTACAAT
>SKIC01000072.1 GCA_007116685.1 Balneolales bacterium | reverse complement strand
TTGAAATTGTGATAACTGATTGGTCTCCCAATTTCGGGTATAAATTGAAGTGTAGAAACTGTCGGTATAATTACCACCAAGGATGAATTTAGGAGTTATACCCATGTGGAATTTTCGCAGGCCTGTTGCCCAGCCCGATAGAAGCGTTACATCCCTGGAGAAAGACAGTGCGATTTCATGGAAATTCACAAATCGGTGGTGAAGAGTACGTTCCAGGCTTTCTGAGTCTGATAGGCTGACAAATGTGGGATTATGCCAGTTTTGATTCATGCTGAAAGTACTTAAAGCTCGCGTACGTAAAGCAATTCCGTATCCTGTTAAGCCTCTGTTGATGGTGAGTCCGGCTAGAATCATATCGTAGGAAGCAGAATGTGTGAAGATGTCTGTTTCCTCAAAACGTCTGTTCAAAAATTCCTGTCTTGAACTACTACCCAGTGGCACTGAGTTTAGGTGAGGGGAGAAGTAATCTTCAAAAAAGCCATAATTGCTGGTCAGTTCTGAGGTACTTATTCCTTCAGATATGGAAAACCATCCCTGCCCCAAACTTATCTCTGTGTTTCTTGATTGATATCTAATCGTGAGATTTGCCGGATTGCGAAAAATGGCAGCAGTTCCATCCACAGCTGATACGGAACCGAGCATAGATATACCTTCCATACCCGGAGCTTGCCTGGCTTCAGTGGCATAACCCGGAATAAGAAAGAATAAAACGACCAGTACGCTAAATATGCGTGATATTGAGAGTTTGTTTACCAATAAAGTGTGATAGCGAAACGTGTAGGGTGATGCAGGATTTTAGTCTACTCCCTGAGATTCTATCATTTTCTGATTCTCAGAGTCCTTTTCTTTATTTGAGTTTTCCTTGCTATCGTCGGCAAATTCCAGGATTTCTTCATTCCCTTCTTCATTTCCATTAGTTTCCGTTTGACCATTATTTATCATTTCAGGATTAATTCTGTCATGAACAACCCATGCATTTGGAAATCTTTGGCGAACAAAGTGCGAAAATTCAATGGCTTCGTTACGGTTTAGAAAATCACCAACGTGAACCCTGTAATTGGGCTGACGAAAAGTGACATAGGTTTCCGTATTTGGAGCTACATCAAGAGTATCAATCCATATTATGAACTCTCGTTGGATACTGTCTGCAACTTCTATACTGGGAGTGGAGTGAATTTGTACTCTGAAACCGGAATTGGTATTTCGTCTTTCTTCACGGTTTCGAACATCTCTGAAAGATGCCGGTACCTCATTCTGTAACAGAGCGTAATTGTCCATCAAACTATTCCTGTAAGCGGAAAGGTCAAATGTTAAGCCCTTTTCGTATTCTCTCAGCATCTCTTCGGTTGCATAATCCAATAGTTCCTCAATTTCATCATGCTCAAGCTCCTGCGTAGTTGCGCACGACGAAATTAAGTAAACTAATAAGAGGAAGACCGGGAATTTTAAACGTAGCATTTTAATATTGTAATCATTATTGCCCGTAAAAACGAGCAATATGAAAGATACGCATTGCTCGCATTCATTAAAAGAAGGCTTTGAAAATCTGTTTTTCAAAGCCTTCTTTAGACACTTCAGTAAAACTATTACAAACGAGATATATTATACACTGACTGGGTGCCAGGTAGTTTTTATTTCCTGGAAATCCAGTATGATATATGGATTTTCATGCCTTTCGTCCATCCAGTCATCGGTTTCTTCAAAAACAACTCTCTTGATGTTTAATGAAGCATTTTCCTGGATGAGTTTTTTGGAATCAGTATCCGAATCAGTGTAGAAAATAGCATTGATATCCATGTGGGAAGACATGTGGCTAATCAATTCAGATTTCAAACCGGTAAGTACATTTATAACTCCACTCGGTACATCGGAAGAGTGAATCACTTCTGTAAAAGAGCATGCACTCATGGCATTTCTTTGTCCGGCTAACACCACACAAGTGTTACCACCAGCAATAACCGGAGCAATCATGCTAACCAAACCAATAAGAGAGCTTTTTTCTTCAGCAATGATACTCACTACTCCGGTAGGTTCAGGAGTAGAAAAATTGAAATGTGCCGATTGCACAGGGTTTACACTGCTGAAGATTTGTTGGTATTTATCACACCATCCGGCGAAGTAAACCAATCGGTCTATAGCAGCATCAACTTCTGCTTCTGCTTTTTTCGCACTGGCACCTTCTAGGCTTAATTCATGGATAAATTGCGCTCGTCTGCCTTCAAGTATTTCAGCCATACGGTATAAAATTTGACCTCTGTTGTAAGCTGTCTTTCCACTCCATCCGCCTTGAGCGCCGCGAGCGGCAACCATAGCTTGTCTGAAGTCTTTACGGGTTGACCGGCAGATATTGGCAAGCTGTTCGCCACTTTTGTTGGTAAGAGTGAGGTAATGGCCAGATTCAGATCGAACAAACTGCCCATTGATATAGATTTTATACGTTTTTAAAACATCTAGTCTTTTACTCATGGTATTTACAATCGCAGTTTGAATTAAAGTTTGATATATGGCAGTAAACCGTGGAGACCACCTTCGCGGCCAACACCACTTTCTTTATAACCACCAAAAGGCGAGGTAGGATCGAATTTGTTAAACGTATTCGCCCAAATTACACCTGCTCGTAGTTTACTGGTAATCTTGAATATCTTGGAGCCTTTGTCGGTCCAAACACCGCCGGATAATCCATAAGGAGTATTATTGGCTTTTTCAACTGCTTCGGCAGGAGTACGGAATGTTTGAATTGCCAAAACTGGTCCAAAAATTTCGTTTTGAACAATACTGTGCGACTGAGATACATTTTTAAACAAGGTTGGTTTGCACCAGTAACCTTTATCCGGAACCGAGCATGAACTTTGGTGAACTTCGCCGCCTTCAGCAATTCCTTTTTCAATAAAAGTACTAATTCGATCTAATTGAGCTTTAGAATTGATGGCTCCGATATCTGTGTTTTTATCCAGAGGATCCCCAACTACCAGAGTTTCAATGCGATCAGTCAATTTTCGGTAAACTTCATCGGCCACACCTTCCTGAACTAACAAGCGTGAGCCGGCACAGCATACATGGCCTTGATTGAAAAAGATGCCATTTACAATACCTTCAACAGCCTGATCAATGGCGGCATCTTCAAAAATGATATTAGCCGCTTTCCCGCCTAGTTCCAGTGTATATTTCTTATCAGTCCCGGCCAAAGACTTTTGGATGATGCGTCCAACATTGGTAGAACCGGTAAATGCCACTTTATTCACATCAGGGTGATTTACCAATGCTGAGCCGGTAGCTCCGGCACCTGTAACGATATTTACGACACCCGGTGGTAAATCAGCATCCTGAATCAATTCAGCAAATTTTAAGGCGGTGAGCGGAGTGGTTTCCGCAGGTTTTAGAACCACTGTATTTCCACCGGCCAGGGCAGGAGCGATTTTCCATGCTAACATTAGCAAGGGGAAGTTCCAGGGAATGATTTGTCCGGCAACACCAAGTGGTTTGGGTTGTCTTCCCGGGAAGGCGTATTGTAATTTATCAGCCCAGCCTGCATTGTAGAAAAAGTGCGCAGCAACAAGCGGAATATCCACATCACGTGATTCCCTGATGGGCTTACCGCCATCCATTGATTCAATGATTGCAAATTCACGGGCACGCTCTTGTATTAACCTAGCAATTCGGAAAATATACTTAGCCCGATCTTTACCAGTCAATTTTGACCAGTACTTATCATAAGCTTTACGTGCGCTTTTTACTGCAATATCAACATCCTGCGTGGTAGCCTCAGCCACAGAAGCAATGCGTTCTTCTGTAGATGGGTTGATGGTATCAAAATAACGCCCTTCTTTGGAAGGAGCTACAAATTCACCACCAATAAATAAATCATATTGGTCTTTAATGGAGATGGCATCACTGCTTTCAGGAGCAGGATCATAATCCCACAAGCCATCAAAATTCAATTTGGGTTGGTCAGTTTTTGTTCGTGCCATAATTAGTCTTTTGAAAAATAATCTGCGGATTGATAGACGCCGGTTTGCTGTTTCACAATTTGCATCAGTAGGTCGTTCGCTAAAGAACTTGCACCAAATCGGAACAGATCCGGATTTAGCCAATCAATACCTAAAGTTTCTTTAACCAGAACCAGATACTGAATTGCGGTTTTGGAATCTCGGATTCCACCGGCAGGTTTCATACCGATTTTAATTCCTGTTTTGTAATAAAAATCACGTATAGCCTCCAACATTACCAGTGTAACCGGCTGGGTTGCGGCAGGAGAGACCTTCCCTGTGGATGTTTTGATGAAATCAGCCCCTGCGTACATCGATATATCACTGGCTTTTCTCACATTTTCCAGAGTCTCTAATTCTCCCGTTTCGAGAATAACCTTTAAGTGAACATCACCACAAGCTTCTTTTGTAGCAGCAACTTCATCAAAAGTGAAATTGTATTCGCCACGAAGAAATGCACCTCTGGAGATTACCATGTCAATTTCATCAGCACCTTCGTTTACAGCATATTTTACTTCCTCAATGCGTGATTCAAGTGTGCCGTTACCACTAGGGAAATAGGTTGCTACAGCCGCTACATTGATATTGCTGCCCTTTAGGCTTTCTTTTGCAGTCCGTACAAGATTCGGATAAACACAAACAGCGGCTACAGAAGGTATGTCTGGTATCGACTCATGTGGATGTTGCGCCTTATAGCATAATTGTCGCACCTTTCCGGGGGTATCCATTCCCTCAAGAGTGGTAAGATCACACATGGATAAAGCCATTTTTAAGGCATCCATCTTGGATTCTTTTTTTATGCTGCGTTTGTTTAGTCTGGAGACTCTTTCGAGCACTCCTACCGTATCAATGGGAACAGTATCCCTGAAATCCGGAATTTTATTTAGTACTTCCATGATATATTGTTAATGAAATCCCTAATATGTTTGCTGAAAATAATAAAATTATCGCCCAACACGACGTTAATTATGTAATAACTTTATCTCGTTTGAGTCCTATATGAAAATATTGTCTTTAGCTGCGACACTACTAATTCTGTTTTATTTCACAGAAAACCAAGACACTTCCACAATAAACGGAAAATGGGAGTTTATTTCCATTTCAGATGCCGATAGTTTACTGAAAAATTCTGAAAGAAAGCCATATATCAATTTCCATGAAGGAGAATCCAGATTTTCCGGATATGCAGGCTGTAATAGAATGATGGGTGGCTATGAAGTAGCAGGAGATAGCCTTGTTTTATCTCAAGTGGCAGCAACCCGGATGCTTTGTGAAGAAATGCGCATTGAAGATACTCTACTTGAGAAGATTAGTGGCAAGAGCTTCTATTTAGATTTTGAATCAACTAAGCAAATAAATTTAATCGACTCAAGTGGCGATACATTAGTTATTCGTAAAACACGAGATTCACTTGAGGAAAAATAAAAAAGGCGACTTTTGTGAGAAAGTCGCCTTGTGAATGAATCTATTTTGAGATTCTCTAAAAGTTTGATACCCGACCCGAATTTTCTCGCCTGAGTTCAGCTAGTTTTTCAACATCGTACCAAAGTCGCATTGCTGCCATTACTGTTTGGTCGAATTCTCTGTTTAATACAGGGAATCTTTTGTCGTTATCCCAAATTTGTCGGGCTAGCTCTGCTTTAATCCATGCCAAAGAACGTGGTAGAACCTCATCAAATTCTTCCAGAGAGATATACAAGGTGTCTTCTTTAAATACGGCAGTAGACGTAGTATCTGAGAATACCAATCTACTATCGACCAATTTGTCGGTTATTCGATTTTGGTCATACTCTGAGAACTGGAATTCATCCAGGAAACCGGAGAAATTCTCTTCCCATTCTTCACGAAACTCCTGGCCTCTGGTATCAATGAATTCTCTCACGAAGTTGATATCTACTGAGTTTCTACGCATCAATACGAAGAGCAAATCAATATTTGGTTGGGAAATATGATCAGGAACAATACCACCACCGGCAAAAACTTCTCTGCCTGATGCGGTTGTAAATCGTAAACTGTCAGGCACATTCTCAACGAAGTTTTCGATGTCACCTGAGGCATCTCTGTCTCTGGAATAAATTTCGAAGGCATATTCTTCACGGCCATTCACGAATGGCTTTTGAATCAACCTTCCGGAAGGGGTGAAGTAGCTGGAGATGGTCACACGAATATTACTTCTGTCGTCCAGTTCGTATTGCTGCTGAACCAATCCTTTTCCAAATGTTCTGGAACCAACAATCAAACCACGATCATGATCCTGAATGGCACCACTCAAAATCTCAGAACCGGAAGCAGAAGCCTGATCTACCAATACAATAATTGGAAGGTCTAAAAATCTACCGTTTGTTCTGGTTCTGTATTCGGATGTAAAGCGTGCGTGACGGCTTTCTGTATACACTAAAAGTGTATTTCTTGGAAAGAATTCATTGGTCACACGAACAGCCTGATCCAAGAAACCACCGGGGTTATTACGTAGGTCTAATACCAATCTTTCCATACCGCTGGCTTTGAGATTCTGCATTCCACGCATAAATTCTTCGTGGGTAGTAGCAGCAAAGCGATTGATTTTCAAAT
>SKIC01000179.1 GCA_007116685.1 Balneolales bacterium | reverse complement strand
ATAAGAGAGTTGTTTCATTACAGATTCCTGAATGATATTTCGGGCTCTTTCTTTTAAGTCCGCTGCATCTTCCTCAGTTATTTGTGCTGGTAAATTTCGAAATGGCTCAAAAAATTGACTTTCATCAGGATTATCTCTGAGTAATCCGGTTACAGAATCTACATAATCGCCAAAAACTACTTTTGGACGAATAAATCCATCCTCCATTCCTATTCGCATGCGTTCGATATACGCCTGATTATAAACCGGAAATTGATCCAATCTGTTTAAATAATCTTCTACATGTTGTTGATTTCGGAAGGGAACACGATTAGGTAAATCAGCAAAAACCGCATGATAATCCCACCAACCATTTAAGGGTAATCTATAAGCACCCAACTCAGTTTCTTCTATGGATTGCTCAAGAAGAATCCAAAAAATATCATAATTGATTTGATCTGCTCTCGAAAGTCTGTCTCGTGCAATAGTGCTTAATTCACTTAAAAATTGGCGGTATTGTTGATCTCTTTCATATATCGCTTCAATAGATGGGTCCGGTAACAGATGATTAAATCTGTAATCACCCTGAGCCGTAGCAAAAAGAGGATTTTGTTCTAATTGATACTCCCAATGCGCATCGAAAAGTTGGTGTAAACGTTGTTCAGGAGAGGAACACGCTGAAAAAAATATCAGAAGAAATAAAAGTGACCATAATTGCTTCAATAAAAAGCCACTTTTAAATCTATATTTCCATCTTTCATCCAACATCTACTCTACCAAATCAAGCAGATTTTGTGGCACATCCAGTTTCATTCTCAATAAAAGAGAAGCGTGTGTTTTTCCCTGCGCATCCAATTTTAAAGAAACAGTTCCACCGCCACCAAGTGAATCATTCAAAATGAAATTAAGTGCACCAAGGTTTTCTAATTCATATCGTTCAACTTCACCTTTACACACATCTTTCATGAATTCTTTAACGACTTCAGGCGTTAATTTTTCTTTTAGAAATGGATATATATCAGGATGACGCGCAATGATTCCCACATTGGAACCGCTTCCCTTATCTCCACTACGTCCGTGTGCTATTTTTAATAAATGAACTTCTGCCATTACACTACCTTTCCAATTTCAAATACAGTTTCGTTGTTTTCTTTGCACCAGTCCTGAATATATCCTACTTCATCTTTATCAACAATGGCTGTGAGTCCAACTCCAAGATTGAATGTTAAACGCATATCATCTTCAGGTACATTACCTAACATTTGGATGACATTAAAAATAGCCGGACGTTTCCAGGATTTATAATTGATATCCAATTTAGCACCCTCAGGAATTACTCTGCTGGTATTGCCTTCAATTCCACCACCGGTAATGTGTGCAAAAGCATTTACTTTTGATTTCAACGCTCTTATTACAGGCAAATATGATTTGTGCACTTCTAATAAAACATCACCCACACTCTGACTCAATCCATCCGGAAAATCAGTGACATCATATCGGGAGAATAAAACTTTTCTGGCCAGGGAATATCCATTTGTATGTAATCCCGTAGATGGAAAACCCAAAATAATATCGCCTTTTGAGACTTTGCTTCCATCTAGGATTTCTGCTTTATCTACTACTCCAACAATGGTACCGGCTAAATCAAATTCCCCTTCTTTGTAAATATCAGGCATTTCAGCAGTTTCGCCACCAATCAAGGCGCATCCATTTTCTTTGCAAGCAATACTGAAGCCTTTAATAATATCATAGGCAATTTCCTGATGAAGTTTTCCGGTGGAGAGATAATCCAGGAAGAAAAGTGGCTCAGCTCCACAAACAGCAATATCATTTACGCAGTGGTTTACTAAATCCTGACCTACGGTATCATATTTTCCGGCCTTAAAAGCCACAATGAGTTTAGTACCAACGCCATCTACACTGCTAACAAGAACAGGATCTTTCATGGAAGAAAAATCAGGACGAAAAAAGCCACCAAAACCACCAATTTCATTGATAACACCTTTGGTGTGAGTTTCACCAACCATTTTTTTGATACTGCTAACCAGAGCTTCTCCGGCTTTTACATCTACTCCGGCATCTTTGTAAGTAATAGATTTAGGCTTTGTCATCGTTGTTTGTATAGTGGTTTAAAATTTCAGCGAAAGATACTCTAAAAAGTAAGAAACTTATTCTTGAGTAACTGTCCAAAAAAGGTATATTTATTTTACAGATGGAGTTAATACTTAAATATCATGGGATTAGAAATGGCTAATCGCGAAGAAATGTCGAATGTTGACCGTGCCTGGTTACGAATGGAGCACCCTTCAAATTTAATGATGGTTACTTCCCTTCTTACTACAAAGGAAAAATTGGATTATGATGATCTGCTTATTCTTTTGAACGACAGATTAATGCAATTCGACAGATTCCGTCAAAAAGTAAGTTATGAAAGAGGTTTTTTAGAAGATATTTATTGGGAGGATGTTCCTGATTTTGATCCGGCTGACCATATAAGTAGAACTAAGTTATCAAACAAAAGCTCGAGAAAAGAACTAGAGGATCTTGTTGGAGAGCTAATGAGTACTCCTTTGGATTACGATAAACCATTATGGCATATAACTATGGTTGAAAATGCCAAGGAAGGTTCCGCTTTAATCATAAGATTGCATCATTGTATAGCTGATGGAAATGCTTTGGTTAGAGTTCTTCTTTCGATGATGAGTAATACCAAAGTCAAAGTTTTAAAAAGAACATCAGGTAAAAAAGAAGAAAAGCCATCTTTTCTTGATCCTATAACAGATGTAGTTCTAAACGTGTGGGTAGCAGCTGAGACCATTGTTAAATTCAGCTATAATGTTATTACCAGTCCTTTAAAAGTTTTTGGATGGGTAAAAAATGCAGTGGAAGGAAGCGTCAGTTTAGGGAAACTTGTATTTCGCTGGCCTGATCCGAAAACCATTTTAAAACAAGAATTACAAAACAAAAAACTTGCAGCCTGGTCAGGTGAAATAAGCCTGGATGAAATCAAAGAAATAAGAAAACACGCAGGTACTACCGTAAATGATGTGATTGTTTCAGCTACTGCCGGTGCTTTACGATCTTATTTAATGAAACGTGGCGAAGATACCACAGATATGAACATTCGGGCTGCAATCCCTGTGGATATCCGTAGAAGAAATGATGGTTTTGATTTAGGTAATAAATTTGGTTTGGTTTTCCTTTCCTTACCGGTTGGATTAGATGATTCTAAAGAGCGCTTAATTGAACAAAAGAAGCGTATGGATGATTTAAAAAATTCTCCGGAAGCATTTGTTTCTTTTCTGGTTTTAAAAAGTATGGGTGCAGCTCCTAAAGAAATCGAAGATTTGGTGATTAATATAATTGGAACCAAAACCTCTTTGGTTTTAACCAATGTTCCTGGTCCAAAACATCCCATCTATTTAGCTGGTACACAAGTTGAAAACATTATGTTTTGGGTTCCTCAGGCAGGAAGGGTTGGCTTGGGTGTAAGTGTGATCAGTTACAATAATAAAGTAAGAATTGGAGTAGCTACTGATGAAAAAATTATTCCTGATCCTGAAAAAATTGTGGCTGCTTTTGAATTAGAACTTCAGCAAATGAAAAAAGACATCGTATTAACTTAGGGTAAATAAAATGGCATTTAAAACAACTATTGAATTAGAAAAAGAATTTGAGGTAAGCTGGAAACAGGAAAAGGTTTTTGAATTACTATCAAATGTTCCAAAATCTGTGGCACATTTTCCTAAAGTAGATGAATTGGTTGATTTAGGAGATAATTCTTACCGTTGGGAAATGGAAAAAATTGGTATTCAGGCATATCATATTCAAACTATTTATGCCTGCACTTATCATGCTGATAAGGAAAATATGAAAGTAACCTGGGAGCCTGTTGATGGTGTTGGTAATGGAGTAGTGTCCGGTTCCTGGGAATTGGAAGAAACTGAAAAAGGCACTTTGGTTAGATTCTATACCAAAGGAACTCTGGAAATAGATTTGCCCTTTTTCGTGAAAATGGTTGTCAGCCCTGTTGTTTCTATGGAATTTGAAAGTATGGTTGATACCTATCATGAAAACCTTCAGGAAACAATGAATCAATAAACCTATATGTACCTTAAAAGAAATCATACAAAGACGGATGAGGAAGTCCGTTTAGCAGTTGAAGAAATTGCTAAAAAATTAAGTGATGCCTGGGGAATCTCATACCACTGGGATGAAGATGAATTAAAATTCAAAAGAACAGGCATTAGTGGTTTTATACGGGTAAATGCCGATTCTGTAGAGGTTGATATACAAAAGAGTTTCTTTTTGCCCATTTCTGAAAGTACGATTGAATCCAAGGTGAACGAATATTTTGACAGGTATCTTTGAGTTTTGCTTCTCACAAAGTAGAAGATTTAAGATTTCAATTCATCTTTCCCTTAAAGTTCTTTTCCACAGGTCTTTTCTTCTAATAGATAATTATTTATAAAAATTTGTCTTTGTAGTTGTTCTCTGTTGAAATGTGGAGAATTGAGTTTTTAGAATTCAAAACAAGAGATGTTGTTGAAAAGTGTATAAGATTGTGGAAAACTAGGCTACTTTTTTAATCTTCACTTTTGTGAGCTCATTACTCTCTTAATTCCATGAAAAGTCAGAATTTTCGAATAAAACAGAAGCAGATATTTTTTTCAAATCAGACTTTTCATGAAATATCGGTCTCACCTTTTCCACAGCTACTCATAAACTACACAGTAATCACTTCAATTTTTATTAACATTGAAATAAATATTCCAAGTATGTTGATAAACGGGAAAATCCTGTGGAAATGAACGGAAAACTTATGCTTGCTTTTTTAAGAAGTGAGTTTCGAACAGTTTTTACAGTAGTAATCCACACTAAAATCACTAACTATGTGGAAAAGTTTTTTAGCCTATGAGAGCAGTAGTGCAGCGAGTCAGTCAAGCATCGGTAACGGTGGATGATAAAATAATCGGTAAAATAGGAAAAGGACTTTTGGTTCTTGCCGCCGTACATACCGATGATTCCTGGGATCAGGTGCAATGGGTGGCCGATAAAATCGCCCGACTCAGAATATTTGAGGATGAAGAAGGAAAAATGAACCGTTCTGTGGAGGATGTAAACGGAGAATTACTCATCGTTTCCCAATTCACCTTGTATGGGGAAGTTAAAAAAGGAACACGTCCCAGTTTTATAACTTCTGCACGTCCGGAAAAAGCGGAGCTCATCTACGAAAAAATGGTGGAATACTTGAGGGATAATTATCCCATGAACGTTGAAACCGGAGAATTTGCAGCTATGATGGATGTGGCATTGGTAAATGACGGACCGGTAACCATCATTGTGGAAAAGTAAATGGCACTCATTTTTTTCTTTGTGGATGGTTTAGGATTAGGCAATGAAACCGTTGATAATCCCGTCTTTTCAAATCCTTTACCTGCATTTACGCAACTCAGCGGTGGCCAAATACTCTCTAATAAAATTGACAGAATAAGATCTGATGATATTACTGTTTCTACTATTGATGCTCGCCTTACAGTAGAAGGATTACCGCAAAGTGGCACCGGACAGGTTTCTATGTTTACCGGACAAAATGCATCAAAATTAATAGGAAAGCATTTTGGTCCGTATCCCCATTCAAAAACAAAAGTACTGCTTGAAGAAAAAAGTATTTTTAAGCGGATAAAAGAAAATTCGGGCTCCTCTTACTTTATGAATGCCTTTCCCGAGATATTTTTTGACCACGCAAAGAAAAGAAATCGTTGGAGCACCACGACTTTGATGACCAAATTGGCTGGTTATCAGATAAATGGAGAAGAGCAGGTAAGAAATGGAGAAGCACTAACCGCCGAAATTTTCCAGGATGTGTGGAGAACAAGATTGAACATAGATCTGCCAAAAATAAGCCCTGAAATTGCTGCAGAACGTGTAATCAACAAAGCAAAAACCCACGATTTAGTTTTGATAGAATACTATCTGACAGATAAAGCGGGACATGTTCAAGATTATAAACAGGCTATCTCGGTACTTGAGCGTTTAGATTCCTTTTTGATGGCATTGATTGCATCCATTTCAAATGACCACACCCTACTTCTCACCAGTGATCATGGTAATATTGAAGATTTATCCACAAAAACCCACACGATGAATGATGTTCCCTTGCTGGTTAAAGGAAAAAATGCCGGGGCTTTTTCCGAAGTACGTTCACTGGTGGATGTAACACCAGCAATAATGGATTATCTCTCATAAAAAAAGAGCAAAGACTCTGGGAATCTTTGCTCTGTGTACATTTTCGGCTTAGAAAATTCTAATTATTCAGAAGTCTGATTATAAATTATCCAACAAGGAAGTCAGTCTTTCAAAAATTTCATCAATACTTCCGAGTCCATTTACGATGCTGAGTTTTCCCTGCTGTTCGTAGTAATTTTTAACCGGGGCCGTCTCATTATTATAGACTTCAAGACGTACTTTAACTTTCTCCGGAGTGTCATCTGAGCGGCCTTCTCCTCTGGCCATGATGCGTTTTATTAACTCATCGTCTTCAACTTCAAGGGAGATGAACGTATCCAGTTCGTTTCCATTTTCTTCCAGAATTCGGTCAAAAGCTTCGGCTTGGGCAATAGTTCTGGGAAACCCATCTAAGATGTAGCCATTGTCGTACTTAGGATCAATCAAGGTTTCAGCCACCAAATCTACCACGGTTTGATCAGGAACGAGCTCACCGCTTTCCATGATGGATTTAACTCGCTTACCAAGGTCGGTTTCGTTTTTGATGGCTGCACGAAACATCTCCCCTGTTGATAATTGAGGGATACCGTATTTTTCTTGAATTAATTTTGCCTGCGTGCCTTTTCCTGCTCCGGGAGGGCCAAATAATATGATACGCATTGGATTTACTTTTGGTCAATAATATGGTTAAAATCGAGTGTTTTAATATAGCCTTTTCCAAAACACCGATAAAATGACTTTGCTCATACAGCGAAATCATTAGAATCATTGTTAGAATCAAATCATGAAAAAAGAGAAACTTACTGAACTTCGGGATGTAATCGACAAATTGGATAAACAATTGATCGATACGCTTGCTGAGCGCCATAAAGTGGTACAGCAGGTGATTTCAAGTAAAATTGAGACCACAAAAAATATCCGCGATACCGACAGAGAAGCCATTTTATTGGGAAAAATCCGCAAAATGGCTGCCGAATCCGGCTTGGACCCCTATTTCGCTGAATCTCTCTTTCGTGATGTGATTTTCCAATCCGTTCGTTATCAAACGCATTCATTAATTGATCATCAGAACGAATTATCCGCTGCACAAACTATTACAGTAGCCTATCAGGGCGCTGAAGGCGCTTACAGCCATCAGGCTGCGCTTCGGTTTTTTGGTGAGCGGTATTCCGATATCAAAACCATTGGTCATCATTCCTTTGAGCAAGCCGCCGAAGCCGTGGAAAACGAGCATGCAGATGTTGCCATTTTGCCGATAGAAAACACTACGGCTGGATCCATAAATAACACGTATGATCTCCTTTTTGAAAAAAATCTGCATCTGATTGGGGAAGAAATTCTCAAAATTTCTCATTGCTTATTAACACTGGCTCCCATCAACACCGAAAATATCCGGCGTATTGTAACGCATTCTCTGGGAATCACCCAATGCAGCCGTTTTTTGAATTCACTTTCCCGCTGTACTATAGAATCTTATCCCGATTCAGCCATGGCTGCTTCGCATATCAAAAAAGAGGATGATTTATCACAGGCAGCCATTGCGAGTCCTTATGCCGCTGAGTTGTATGGATTACACATTCAGCAGGAGCAAATTTCAAATCAGGAAGAAAATTACACGCGTTTTGTGATTGTGAGTAAAAAACCGGTAACTATCGATCCACAATTACCGAGTAAAACCTCTCTCGTATTAGCCACAGTTGATGAAAAAGGTGCATTAATTAGATGTTTGAGGATTTTAGATGAAATGGGCATTAACATGACCAAGCTAGAATCTCGTCCGCATCAGGGAAAACCCTGGCAGTATCTTTTCTACGTTGATATTGAAGGAAATCTCGCAGATATGAATGTGCAAAAAGCACTAAAAGAGATTGATAAAAAAGCCGCTTATTTAAAGGTTTTGGGCTGTTATGCTAAGAATAAACCTGAGTGATTAAAGTTTTCTAATGAATGAGAATTGTGGCAAAAGGGTTAACTAAAGACTAACTTTGTCGGATTGAAAAAAACACATATATCTAAAAATTGATGTCAGAAACCAAAGCGGCTAAAAAAATTGCCAAAGATAATCCTATTATCGTCAAGGGTGCCCGCGTTCACAATCTCAAAAATATTGATGTAGAAATCCCGCGGAACAAACTCACGGTGGTAACGGGAGTTTCTGGTTCTGGAAAATCGAGCTTGGCTTTTGATACGATTTACGCCGAAGGACAACGCCGTTATGTGGAATCTCTATCCAGTTACGCACGTCAGTTTTTGGAGCGTATGGATAAGCCCGACGTGGATTTCATGCAGGGAATTTCTCCTGCTATGGCCATACAGCAGAAAAATACGACAACCAATCCCCGTTCTACAGTCGGAACCACGACGGAACTTTACGATTACATGCGCCTGCTCTTTGCCAGGGTTGGGAAAACGTTTTCGCCGGTTAGCGGAGAACAAGTTACCAAAGACACTACCGATTCTGTGATTGATGAATTGCATCAGAAATTGGAGGACAAAACGAAATTTTACGTCCTCTTTTCTCTTGAAATGGAATCACGTAAAAAAGCCGAAGAAGAATTGGCGGTAATGCGAGAGAAAGGGTTCACACGCATTTTACTCCCTGATGAAACCCTGGTTGACCTGACAAAAGAAGAAATTGATCTCAAGAAACACAAAAGCAAAGACCTGCGGGTTTTGGTGGATCGTTTGGCTATCAAAAAAGATGACAAAGATGCACGTACTCGGCTGTCAGATTCCTTAGATACCGCATTTCGTGAAGGGCGCAGCCGTTGCTCAATAAAAATTCGAAGCGGGGAAGAAATCTTTTTCAGTGAGCGGTTTGAGCAGGATGGAATCGAGTTTACAGAGCCAACGCCACAGATGTTTTCGTTTAATAATCCATTTGGCGCCTGTAATCATTGCGAGGGTTTTGGCAGAGTTCAAGGTATAGATGAGGATAAAGTAATTCCCGATCCTGCACGAACCATTCGCGGAAACGCCATTGCTCCTTTTGATTCGCCAAAATTCAGTCTGAATCTCAAAGACTTAATAAAAGTTTGCGCACGATATAAATATCCGATTGATACGCCTTACAAAGAACTCAGCAAAGAAGTGAGAGATGTTATTTGGAAAGGAAAAGATGAATTTATCGGCATAAATGGATTTTTTGAGGAGGTTAAATCTGAATTTTACAAAGTACACATGCGGGTTTTTTATGCTCGCTACAGAGGATATTCCCGTTGTCCGGAATGCGATGGTTACAGAATTCGAAAAGATGCGCTGAATGTGAAAATTGCCAATCACCACATCGGTGAAGTTTCGGAAATGACGATTGGTTATGCACGGGAGTTTTTCGAAAAACTTGAACTCACTGAATTTGAGAAATCCGTAGCAGACCAAATTATTTACGAAATCAGAAAACGGCTCAAATATTTGGATGAAGTCGGCTTGCATTACCTCACCTTAGATCGACTCACAAACACCTTATCCGGTGGCGAAGCTCAGCGAATAAATTTGGCCAACGCACTCGGCTCTTCCCTCATCGGGAGTTTGTATGTTTTGGATGAACCCACTATTGGCCTCCATCCACGCGACAATGATCGGTTGATAAGTATCCTCAAATCACTGCGGGATATCGGGAATACGGTACTCATTGTAGAACACGATCCGGAAATGATAAAAGCCGCAGATAATATCATCGATATTGGGCCATTTGCGGGTTCGTATGGAGGCGAAGTTAATTTTGCCGGCGCTTATGACGATTTGCTGGAATCAAAATCACTTACCGGAAAATATCTCAGTGGACGAAAATCCATCCCTATTCCTGAAAAAAGACGCAAAGGTTCCGGAAAATGTATTGAGGTAAAAGGAGCCGCTGAGCATAATCTCAAAGATATTTCCGTTCAGTTTCCCTTGGGGAAAATGGTGTGTGTGACAGGTGTTTCTGGTTCAGGAAAATCAACCTTAGTGCACAGAACCTTGTATGCCGCTCTTCAAAAGGAGTTGGGTAGATACACTGACAGAGTTGGGCGCCACAGAGAACTGAAAGGCGCAGAATTTATCAATGCGGTAGAAATGGTAGATCAATCTCCCATTGGCAGAAGTTCGAGATCCAATGCGGCAACTTATACCAAAGCGTTTGACGGAATTCGGGATGTTTTTTCGAATACGCGTCAGGCTAAAATTATGGGATATTCCCCCGGCCACTTTTCATTCAATGTACCCGGCGGACGTTGCGAAGAATGTCAGGGCGAAGGAGTTCAAACTATTGAAATGCAATTTCTTGCCGATATCGAACTACCCTGCGAAGCCTGTAACGGAATGCGCTACAAAAAAGATGTGCTTGGTATAAAATACCTGGGTAAAAATATCCACGACGTACTTGAAATGAGTATTTCGGATGCCATCGGATTTTTTGATGAGGAAACGGCCATTACATCACGCTTACAGGTTATGGAAGATGTGGGATTGGGATATCTTAAACTCGGCCAAAGTGCTACGACACTTTCCGGTGGAGAAGCCCAACGTGTGAAACTTGCAAAATTTCTATCCAAACCGGAAAGCGATCACACGCTCTACTTTTTCGACGAACCCACAACCGGGCTTCATTTTGAAGATGTAAATCGTCTGCTTGATTCATTTAACCGCCTGATAGACCACGGGCATTCGGTAATTATCATAGAACACAATATGGACATCATCAAATCCTCTGATTGGATTATAGATATAGGTCCGGAAGGTGGTTATGGCGGTGGAACATTGGTTGCAGAAGGTACTCCGGAAGATGTAGCAAAAGTGAAAGAAAGTTTTACAGGGCAATATTTGAAGAAGGAATTACAAAGTTGAGCTATTCGCTTCACTAATCTTCGTATTTTAGGCACCTCAATTAATTTTAATAGGCATAATTAAATCTCATGAGCGCATCAGAACCGCTTCAATCTCACCGCGAAAAAATTGACGAAATAGACCAAAAAATTCTGGAACTCCTAAAAGAACGAGGACAGGTTGTCAAAGAAGTTTTGGAGACAAAAATTCAGAATAAACTTCCCATTTATGTTGCCGGCCGGGAAGATGAGAAAATACAGCGCTTCCGTGAGATGGCTACTAGTTATGGCATAGATTCAGATTGGGCGGAGGATTTTCTTCGAATGATTATGACGGCTTCCAGAGCATCTCAATCTCTATCTTCTTTTCCAAGAGCAACTCCTGATCCCAAAACCATTGTCTTTGTAGGTGGCGGCGGCGGAATGGGAAAGCTCTACGCCCGAATTGGCGAAGCCAGCGGTCATGATGTGCGCATTCTTGAAAAAAATGACTGGGAAAACGCCGATGAAATCTTGAAAGATGCCCATCTTGTAGTGATTACTGTGCCTATTAAAGTAACTGAGCAGGTTATAGAATCCATTTCTCCCAAACTTCCCCAAACAGCGATTTTAGCCGATTTTACCAGTAATAAAGGTCAAATTCTGGACACGATGATGCGTAGCCATTCCGGACCGGTTTTAGGGATGCACCCTATGCACGGCCCCGATGTTGCCAATTTATCCAAGCAATTGATGATGGTTTGCCCCGGCAGAGATCAGGAAGCCGCGGAATGGGTTCTACAACAATGTGCTTTGTGGGGAATGCGTATCAAAACTGTAAATCCCGAGCAGCACGATCATGCCATGAATATGATTCAGGGTTTACGTCACTTTGTAGCCTTATTGCACGGTTCTTTCATGAAAGAATTTGATTTGGAGCCCGGTCATATCACCGATTTTTCAAGTCCGGTATATCGTGCTGAACTGATGATGACAGGTAGGATTTTTGCTCAGGACCCGGAACTTTACGCTGATATCGTTTTTGCTAATTTCGAGCGTCGTACGCTGCTTTTTGATTTCTTCCAACATCACAGCAAGTTGATGGAATTGGTGCAGCAAAACGATAGAGAAGGATTTATCAACGAGTTTCGGTCAATTTCTGAATTCTTTGGAGGATTTGCCGAGCAAGCATTGGAAGAAAGTAGCTACTTAATCCATCGCCTCGCCGAAAGATTTGCAGAATAGTAGATTTTTAAAATCCAATTTTGGCTAATGGCAGATGCAGGCAGAACATCGAGCCTTTATCCACTTCGCTATCCACGGTCAGAGAGCCTTTGAACAAACGAGTAAAATAAGAGCAGGTGAATAATCCGAGTCCGGTGGATATTTCTCCGTGTGTTCCGTGGCTGTTTAGTTTTTGGAAAGGTTCAAAAATCGTGTGAAGTTTTTCACGTGGTATGCCTATTCCATTGTCTTTGATTTCAACATTCGCCATCCCCTTGTGTTCTCGTAATTCTATGGAAATGGTGCCCTCGTGTTTGGTGTATTTGATGGCGTTGCTAATCAGATTAAAAACAATTCTCTTTGCTTTTGGGATGTCAATTTCAACGTAAAGAGGCTTATCAGATCGTTGAACTTTCAAACTCTGATTTTTACTAAGTGCCGGCCCCTGCATTACATCAGAGACTTCCTGTACCACCCAATTCAAATCCACTTTAATGAGATTCAACTCAATGCGCTGTAATTCCAAAAGCGCAATTTCGTTGAGCTGGTCAACCATATCCGAGATATTATCGATTCCTTTGGTAATCTGGCTGTGATAATCTTTGAGTTGGTCTGTATTAAAGTCGTTATTCAGCGTAAAATCCATCATCTCCAGATATCCTTTAACGGCATTTAGTGGAGAGCGTAAATCGTGGGTAGTCAGGCTGAGGATGTTATTTTTAAACGCGATGGCTTGCTCAAGCTGTTTTTGCTTTCGCATGATGTTTTCATTCTGATATTGCAGCTTGGCGGTTTTATCCGCCAGTTCCAATTCTTTACTCGATAACTTGGAGTAAACAGTTATCAAGGAGCCAATATGCGTCTGATCAACATCCTTAAAAGATCCGGTTAGTTTGATATATCCAACAACATGCTTGTTATGAAAGAAAGGCTGTATAAACGATTCATTCGAAAAAGCATGACTTCCGAAAAGCACTAGTTTTTCGTCTTTTTTATCAAGTTGAATGGGAAAATCCACATCCCCGAAAAATGCCAAAGGAATATCCTCTTCTGTAGCAAGTGCTATGAGTCCGGAATCAGAATTCGTTTTGGTACATAAATCCTCAAGCAGATCAGCAAGATTTTGAAGAGGTGCAGCATCACGAACTTCTACAGCTTTCGCAATCCTTAATCGGTCGGGGCGCAGACGTTCGGAGTTTACCATTTGTTTTGTCGCTGATAATGACAAGACGAATCCTTTATGGGGTAAAAATTGACATCTTTAAGGTACTTAGCAGAAGGTTTCGCTGCAAGCCGTATGAAAAATTACAGATTCTGTTATTTTAGGGTGATTTTTAACCCTCTGAAACTTCTTCAATCCAAAACTTAGATTATGAGCATCAAAAATTACACATTCATTGTTATCCTGACTCTCTTTTTTGGTCTGGGTTCTTTTTATTCTGTTTTTGCAACAGACCGAACCATAACCGCTGAAGATTTGTGGAAAGTGCAAAGAACCGGAAGTCTTACAGCTTCGCCGGATGGAAATTTTGTGGCTTTTACTGTCACTTCTTACGATATCGATAAAAATAATTCATCCACAAATATCTACCTGCTGAATGTGAGCAGCGGCGAATATCGTCAGTTTACAAATTCAGGCTCAGACCGGGCGCCGGTTTGGAGTCCGGACAGCCGTTATTTGGCTTTTGTTTCGAATCGTGGTGAGGGGCCCGCACAACTTTATGTGATGCCCGTTCACGGTGGCGAAGCGCGAAAAGTAACCGATTTGCCGGTTGGTGTTTCTGCGCCAAAATGGTTTCCGGATGGAAAATCGCTGGCTTTTTCGGCGAATGTAATTCCCGGCTATGGCGGAGATTTTGACAAATTAAGCGAAATGCTCGCCGAGCAGCGAAACACTAAAGTAACGGCGAAAGTGACCGAAAACCGTGTGTATCGTTTTTGGGATCGTTGGCTGACCGATGGTCATTATCCACGTTTGTTCCGCGTGCATCTTGAAACCGAAGAAGTGGTGGATTTGATGCCGGGCTCTAAGCGGTTTTTCGCCATGATGGGCGCTCCCGGTTACGATATTTCTCCTGATGGAAAAGAAATTGCTGTTTCAGCGAATAGCAATCCACCGCCCTACGAATATCTTAATTACGATATTTTTCTCGTACCTACGGATGGCAGCGGCGAACTAAACAATATCACGGAACACAATCCCGCCAACGATACCAATCCCGTGTACAGTCCGGATGGCAGTACCTTGCTTTATGGCAAACAATTGAGCACCGATTTTTATGCTGATCGCACCAGGTTGGTTTTCTATAATCGTGAGTCCGGTGAGCGAAATATTGTGGATAATATCATCCATGAGGAAAATATCGATCTCTCACCTTCCGGCTTCTTTTATGGAGATAATCGCACCTTGTATTTCCAGGCTCAGGATCGAGGGATGACCTCTCTGTTTTCCTATGATCTTCGCAGAAACCGCCTGAGTGAAGTAGTTCGTGGTGGTACAAATTCAGGAGCAACTCTTGCCGGAAATCAACTTTATTTTGTGCATTCCTCGCTTTCCAAAGCCCCGGAAATGCATAAGGTGCGCACCAACGGAAGAAATCTGGAAAAAGTAACCTCCTTTAACGACAAGTTATTCGCTGATGTAAAATGGGGAAATGTTGAGGATGTCCGTTATAAGGGCGCAAATGGCGTGGATGTGCAAATGTTCATAGTGTATCCTCCGGATTTTGACAGTTCAGAGAAATACCCGCTACTCATGCAAATTCACGGCGGTCCGCATGGAATTTTTGGGGATGATTTCCACTTCCGGTGGAATGCTCAGTTGTTTGCGGCTCCAGGGTATGTGGTGGCAATGCCTAATTTCCATGGCTCAACGAGTTTTGGACAAGATTTTGCCAAATCCATCCACGGCAATCACTGGGATCTTCCCTACCGCGACATTATGAAAGCAACAGATTTTATGATTGCCCGAGGTTATATCTATGAAAACCGTATGGCTGCTGCCGGTGGTTCCTATGGCGGTTACATGGTGAGTTGGATTGCCGGCCACACCGATCGTTTTCAGGCGCTGATTAATCATGCCGGAGTGTACAACATCATGACGCAATTTGCCTCCGATGTTACGGCTCACCGCGAAGTTGCTTACGGCGGCTCCACATGGAATAATATCGAAAACATGCAGCGCTCAAATCCGGCCTTATTGGCTGAAAATTTCGTAACGCCAATGTTGGTCATTCATGGAGAATTAGATTATCGGGTGCCTGTAAGTCACGGTTTGGAAGTATATGGCGCCTACAAAGGCAAAGGTCTGGAAGCTCGCCTGGTGTATTATCCCGATGAAAACCATTGGATTTTAAATCCACAAAATTCCATCCATTGGTTCGGAGAATTCCACGGCTGGCTGAAACGCTTTATTGGATATGGTCCGACGGAATAGGTTGGTAGTTTTTTTAAGGCTCTGGGTTTGCTCAGAGCCTTTTTTGTTCAAAAAACTCAAAATAAAAACTTTTTACTTATCTTAAGCGTTAGTAACGCAAAACGGGAATATGATTATTTCTTTTCGCTCGAAAGAGACTGAGCAAATTTGGAATGGATATCGTGTTAAGAAAATACCGATTGAAATTCAGAAAGCAGGTCGCCGGAAACTGAGGATGCTAAACAATTCGCAAAACATTGCTGATTTACGAATCCCGCCATCTAATCGACTTGAAAAGTTGAGTGGAAATTTAAGTGGGTTTTATAGCATTCGAATCAATAAACAATGGCGTATAATTTTTCAATGGAAAAATGGAAATGCGAGCGAAGTAGAAATAATTGACTATCATTAGATGCAATGAAAATGGAGAAATTACCAAACATACATCCGGGCGAAGTTTTACTTGAGGACTTTCTTAAGCCGCTTGAAATTACGGCGTACAGACTTTCCAAAGACTTGAAAATACCGCAAACCCGAATATCTGAAATATTAAAAGGCCGGCGACGTATAACGGCGGATACGGCACTTCGGTTGAGTAAATATTTTGGGAATTCTGCTAAGTTTTGGCTTGGTCTTCAAGATGATTTTGATATCGAAGAAGAGAAGTTTATAAAAGAAAATGAGCTAAACGAAATAAAACAGTACACGGATAAAAACGTCGCCTGACGTTCGTTTTTGGAAGCAGATTATGTTTTTTAATTCACATCTTTGACAATTACCCCACCGACCGGTATATAATGTCCAAAAATACTCTCAATTAATCACATAGCCTAAAAATCATAAACGCAGTAAAACTTCTATATCAGTAAACCACCAAATGAACGTCTTAGAGAAATTTTTAAAAAATATTCCGTTAACTGATAGCCAGAGAGCCAAAGTTTTAGCATTATTTCAAAAAATAGAATTAGAACAAGATTCCGTTTTTATTGAGCAGGGACAGGTGGCTACGAAAATTGGATTAGTGGAATCTGGAATCATGATGTACGTACAAAATGACGAGCAAGGAAAGTTCTGGGTTTGTGATTTTGCGGAAGTAGGGAATTGGGTGACGCAATATAAAAGCGTCAGTACCCAAGCGCCATCCCCTTTGTCTATCATTGCTTTGGAGCCTGTAACACT
This sequence comes from Balneolales bacterium, assembly GCA_007116685.1. Classification (GTDB taxonomy): domain Bacteria; phylum Bacteroidota; class Rhodothermia; order Balneolales; family Natronogracilivirgulaceae; genus SKIC01. Next base: position 4,990 of record SKIC01000179.1, on the reverse strand, counting down.
CTATATGATCTCCTATCAAAACATAACAGAATTGTCAAATGAGATGCCTGAGTTCGAAAAAGGCACAAGAAAAATCGTGGAAAAAGAACTGTTTAATTTGATTGACCGCTCTCACCATTTACAGACGCTAACGGCAAGTGAACGTTATGATAAAATCAGAGAAAATCGTCCCAATTTATTACAACGTGTTCCACAATATTACCTTGCGAGTTATCTGGGTATCGCCCCACAATCATTAAGCAGGTTACGAAATTCAGTGAAAAGTTAGTTTTGGCGCTGGTCCGAATCATTTATTAACAAATGTGAATGACCAAGCACTAATAAATCCTCAGTTTTCAGTTGTACTAACAACCAAACAGAATACAATATGAAAACAAGGATTTATCTTTTAGTGTCAATTTTCTTTTTACTAACGGCATTTGCGAATGCTCAAGACTCAGAATCATGGAAAAACCACAGAGGCTTTGGGGTAGCATTTGGATTATCACAAGCACTCGTTTTGGATGGATTCAATACCGAAATTAATTATATCCATAATCGATTCGTTTTTGGATACTCGCATGGGATGTCTCTGAATTTGGAATCAGATTTGATGCCTGAATATTTACAGGAGCAAGGCTTGGTGGCATATCTCCCATTTTCTACCGGTTTTGGAATTGGATATCGTTTCTATGAATGGCTCGATGTACGGCTCGAGGCAAAGTGGCATCGTTTTGAGTTTTATTATGATGGAGAAGCACAGACATCTGCCAACCGAATTGCAACCGATGCAAGAAATATCAGCATTGGATTGGGTTTGTACAGTTCCTTCCAGCCATTTAAAAATGCGGATAATGCTCTGAGTGGAATAACTATTATCCCAAACATTCGATTCTGGCCAACAGTATTCAGCGACTTCGACAACCGCTCGTTTTCTTATGAAAATAAAATCACCGGACAAACCGAAGAAATCCAAACGCCTAATGCGGGGATTAATCTCAGCCCTTTAATAGTTAATATGAGTATAGGATACCGGTTTTGATTATTAAAATGTGACATAGCGATATACCATTAGATTTTGAAAATTCACTTTTTAAATACTTATTATATGAAGGATGAACTGAGTTAATTTTTTAAAACATGATTACAGAAAAGGTAAAAGAACAAGCACTTAAATTGTCTTACCGTGAGCGGGCAGAATTGGCACATATTCTGATTGCTAGTTTGCACAATGAGTCTGATTTGTATTCTGAAGAAGATTGGTCAAACGAGTTAAAGAGACGAATCGATAATCATGAAAAAGGCGAGAGCTCATCCAAACCATGGAGTGAAATTAAGAAGAGCGCACAAGCACAACTTGGTTAATGGCGTGTATTAATGTTGAATTAGATTCTTCAGCAGAAAAAGAGTTTTATCAGATTGTTGAACATTACGGTCAATTCGGTAAATCATTGGTTTACGATTTTATACAAGAATTCGACGATGCTATTCTAAGAATTATAAAATATCCTAATGCGGGACATCCTCATCTCCATAAAACTCAGAGAGTACTACTGAATCGTTTTCCCTATTCTATTGTTTATAAATTATATCCATCTCAAAAAATAGTTGTATTTGCGATTATGCATTTGAAAAGGAAACCTGATTATTGGAAAAAGAGGTTAAAGTGAGTGTCTTTTATAATTGTCTATTGCTCGCGATTCTTTATCCAAAGCTAACATAAAGATTTACGATTCGTTTTTCGTATTTTCTTCCCGAAATAAGCAAAGCCATCTTCCGGCAACACGAATCACAAACGAAGTTTAGATCATGAGTAACTCAGCCAAAATTATTTATACCATTACCGACGAAGCGCCCATGTTGGCGACTCACTCCCTGCTCCCCATCATCAGAGGTTTTGCATCCGCAGCGGGTGTTGATGTTGAAACCAGAGACATTTCTTTAGCGGGACGCATTCTGGCGCATTTTCCTGAGTTTTTAAGCGAAGAGCAACGCATTGGCGACCACCTTGCTGAACTCGGAGAATTGGCGAAAACTCCAGAAGCCAATATCATCAAATTGCCAAATATATCGGCTTCCATTCCACAGTTGACGGCTGCCATTAAAGAATTGCAATCTCAGGGATACAAGGTTCCTGATTACCCCGCTGATCCCAAATCCGACGAAGAAAAAGATATAAAATCACGCTATGCCAAAGTTCTCGGTTCTGCGGTGAATCCCGTTCTTCGTGAAGGAAATTCTGATCGCCGGGCGCCACGATCTGTGAAAAATTATGCGCAGAAAAATCCGCATCGTATGGGCAAATGGTCAGCGGATTCAAAATCACACGTAGCCAGTATGGAAGACGGCGATTTCTTTGGCAGCGAACAATCCGTAACAATTGGAAAAGCTACTTCTGTTGATATCATTTTTGAATCTGCGGATGGCACCAAAACAGTACTGAAAAAAGGAATTGCGCTTCAGGATGGTGAAATTGCAGATAGTTCTGTAATGAGCATGGCAAAACTGAAATCTTTCATCGCTGAGCAGGTAGAAGATGCACGAAATCAAGGTGTCTTATTCTCCCTTCACATGAAAGCCACGATGATGAAAGTTTCCGATCCCATCATTTTTGGTGCAGCGGTAGATGTTTTCTACAAAGACGTTTTTGAAAAATATAGCGCTGAGTTTTCTGAACTCGGTGTGGATACCAAAAACGGTTTGGGAGATGTATATGCCAAAATCCAGGGGCACCCCAAACAGGCTGAAATTGAAGCGGCTATCCAAAAAGTGTACGAAGAAGGACCGGGCTTGGCGATGGTAAACTCCGATAAAGGAATTACCAATCTGCATGTTCCATCCGACATCATCATCGATGCTTCTATGCCTGCTATGATTCGTGATTCCGGTAAAATGTGGGATGCCGAAGGAAAAACGCAGGATGCCAAAGCCGTAATTCCGGATCGCTCGTATGCCGGTGTATATCAGGCTACCATCGATTTCTGTAAAAAGAACGGCGCTTTTGATCCAACCACCATGGGAACCATCCCCAATGTGGGACTCATGGCACAAAAAGCCGAAGAATACGGCTCGCACGACAAAACATTCCAAATGAGTTCGTCTGGCGTGGTAAAAGTGGTCGATGCGAGTGGCGCCACCCTGATGGAGCACAAAGTAGAAGAAGGCGATATTTTCAGAATGTGCCAGGTGAAAGATGCGCCCATCCGAGATTGGGTAAAATTGGCTGTAACCCGTGCTCGCGATTCTCAAACTCCTGCCGTTTTCTGGTTAAACGAAAAGCGTCCGCACGATGCACAATTGATCAAAAAAGTAAACGAATATCTGAAAGAACACGATACCAACGGTCTGGAACTACACATCAAAGCACCTGTTGATGCTACCAACTTTTCTCTGGAAAGAGCAAAAGCCGGAAAAGACACCATCTCCGTAACCGGAAACGTATTGCGAGATTATCTCACCGACCTCTTTCCGATTCTGGAACTGGGAACATCCGCAAAAATGCTCTCCATTGTTCCATTGATGAATGGCGGCGGCTTGTTTGAAACCGGCGCCGGAGGTTCTGCACCCAAGCACGTTCAGCAATTTGTGGAAGTGGGATATTTGCGCTGGGATTCTCTCGGAGAATTCCTCGCTTTGGCTGTAAGTTTTGAACATCTCGCCAAAACGTTTTCCAACAAAAGAGCGAAAATCCTGGGTGAAACGCTCGACCGTGCCACAGAAAGCTTGCTGAATAATGGAAAATCACCGGCACGCAAAGTTGGCCAAATCGATAATCGTGGCTCGCACTATTATCTTGCGCTCTATTGGGCGGAGGAATTGGCGGCACAAAAAGAAGATGTGGCTTTGAAAGATTTGTTCAGCAAAGTAGCTGCTGATTTGCGCGGGAAAGAAGATACCATCAACGCAGAATTGATAGGTTCACAAGAAAAACCACAGGATATTGGTGGCTATTACCATCCCGATGCTGAAAAAACAACTCTTGCGATGCGTCCAAGTGCAACGCTGAACGCAATCATTGATGGAATTAGCTAATATCCATTATTATGTATGAAACAAAGGCTGTGGGAATAATTCCGCAGCCTTTGTTGTTTTGTATGGATTAGTCTTTACTTGGTTAAAAATCATTATTTTTAGCATCAGGTTTTATCCCCAATTATTATTCCTAAACTTTCTGAAATCTATTGTCACGTTTTAACGACCTCAAAAAACGCCTAAGCCAACAAATACTGATTCTCGATGGTGCAATGGGCACCATGATTCAGCGTCATAAACTGGAAGAAAATGACTATCGCGGCGAGCGTTTTAAAGATTATCCGCACGACCTCAAGGGCAACAATGACTTATTGAGTATCACTCAGTCGGAAATTATTCGAAATATTCATAAACAATTTTTGGAAGCCGGGGCGGATATCATTGAGACCAATACGTTTAACGGTACTTCCATAGCCATGGCGGATTATCACATGGAAGATCTCGTCCATGAATTAAACGTGGCTTCTGTAAAATTGGCTCGTGAAGCGGCAGATGAATACACCAAAAAAAATCCCGAAAAACCACGTTATGTAGCGGGTGCGGTGGGGCCAACCAACAAAACGCTTTCCATTTCTCCGGATGTAAATGATCCCGGATTTCGCGCAGTAACATTTCAGGAGGTGGTAACGGCATATCGTGAGCAAATGCTGGCGCTTATGGAAGCCGGAGTCGATATTATCCTCATAGAAACTGTTTTTGACACGCTTAACTGCAAAGCAGCGATTTATGCGCTGGAGGAAATCCGCAACGAAACAGGAACCGATATTCCGGTAATGATTTCCGGTACTATTGTGGATAAATCCGGCCGAACGTTGTCCGGACAAACCACAGAAGCCTTCTGGATTTCCATCTCACATACGAGAAATCTATTGAGTATTGGCTTGAACTGTGCATTGGGCTCCAAAGAGATGCGTCCGTTTATTCAGGAACTTTCGAGAGTAGCTTCCTGTCATGTAAGTTTGTACCCAAATGCCGGTTT
>SKIC01000266.1 GCA_007116685.1 Balneolales bacterium | reverse complement strand
TTTTGACAGACGCGCACATCTCTCCCTGGCCGAAAAACTTGCCATTCTTCCAAAAGCTTGGTGGCACTACTCCTGAGATTCAAATCTTATTTAAAAAGTAGTTGTTCGTTGCTTATACATTGATTAAAATTGAATCATTAGAAGCGCTTTTTTAATCAAATAGTAACCCTTATGGAAAAAGAGATAAGAACGTGGATGAGTCCCAATATTGGGAAGGAAATGAGACTTATTAAATACGGTACATCAGGTACCCCGGTAGTAGCTTTTCCAGGAAATGGAGGCACAGCAGAAGATTGGGAAAATCATAACGTACTCGATGCTATTCGTGTGCAATTGGAAGAAGGCTACAATACTCTTTATTGTCTGGATTCTATTGACAATGAAAGTTTCCTCAATAAAGAGGTAGATCCACCGGTGAGAATAACCCGCCAAAAGCAATATGAAATGTATTTGCTTGATGAGGTTTGGCCTATCGTAACAAAGGAATCTACTCAGGATTTTATCATTGCAATGGGTATTCATTTAGGAGCCTATCAGGTCATAAATTTGAGTCTTCGACATCCATCAAAAGTAAATAAGGCAATATCGATAATGGGTAATTATGATATCCGGCCTTACCTGGATGATTATTTTGAAGAGGCTGCATATTTCCAAAATCCTGCTGAATATTTTCCTAATCTTCAGAATGATAGAATTCTATCTGAAATCAGGGATATCGATTTTAGGATTTGTATTTCCCCAAATAGTGTGCAATATGACAGCAATCAGCGATTCTCTAATTTGTTAAACAACAAAGGCATTACACACGAATGGGATAACCAGTTGCAATCGGGAGATGATGATTGGGCAGGCTGGGCAAAAATGATAGCGAATCATATTCCGTGATATTTAGGCTAGCATCCTGTTATATTCCTGCAAATTGACTACCAAAATTTTTATTGATGAATAAAATTACCAAAGTCCTTGTAGCTAACAGGGGGGAAATTGCTCTCCGAGTAATGCGAACCTGTAAAGAAATGGGAATAGGAACTGTAGCTGTATATTCCGAGCCAGACAGAACCGCCCCACATGCACTGTATGCTGATGAATCTGTTTATATTGGTGAGGCGGCTTCATCCAAAAGTTATCTGGTTGTTGATAAAATTATTGACGCAGCCAAAAAAACAGGTGCTAATGCCATTCATCCCGGATATGGATTTCTGAGTGAGAATGCTTCGTTTTCTCAGCGTTGCAAAGATGAAGGGATTATTTTTATTGGACCAAATCCTGATGCCATCGAAAGTATGGGTGATAAAACCCGTGCTCGTGAAATTATGCAGGATGCCGGTGTTCCAACACCACCTGGTACTAAATCAGCACTTGAAGATGTAGAGGAAGCGCGTGGGATTGCTCACGAAATCGGCTTTCCGGTTCTTGTAAAAGCTGCTGCCGGTGGAGGTGGAAAAGGAATGAGAATCATCCACAAACCTGAGGATTTTGAAAGCGGAATTAAAGCAGCAAAATCTGAAGCAAAAAATGCTTTTGGTGATGACCGGGTTTATATAGAAAAATATCTGGAATACCCACGTCACGTCGAATTTCAGATAATCGCCGATACACACGGTAATTTTTTTCATCTTTATGATCGGGAATGCAGCATTCAAAGGCGCCATCAAAAAGTGGTTGAGGAAGCTCCGTGTCCGTTTTTAACCGATGAACTGCGCCAAGCCATGGCTGACGCTGCTGTAGCAGCTGCTAAAGCCTGTAATTATACAGGTGCCGGTACTATTGAGTTTTTAGTAGATAAACACATGAATTTCTACTTCCTGGAGATGAATACGAGATTGCAGGTAGAGCATCCCGTTACAGAACAAATAACAGGATTTGATTTAGTAGCCTTGCAGATTGCGGTAGCCCAGGGTGATGTTTTGCCTTTCAAACAAGAAGATATTCAGATAAAAGGGCATAGCCTGGAATGCCGGATTTGTGCGGAAGACCCCGTAGAGCAGTTTATGCCGAGCACCGGAGTTTTAGAAGATTACCAAAGACCATCAGGGCCGGGTGTGCGTGTGGATGATGGTGTACGCTCAGGACAGAAAATTACGATAGACTACGATCCATTAATGTCGAAGTTGGTCACTTTTGGCAAAGATCGCAGAACAGCTATCAATAAAATGAAGCGAGCATTAGATGAATACATAATCTCCGGAGTTCGTACTACAATCCCATTCTGTAAGTTCGTTATGGACCATCCGGCATTTATTTCTGCTGATTTTAGCACCCATTTTGTTGGAGACTATTTCACTGAAGATGCTAAACAGAAATTACAGCCAGAAAATCTTGAAGATGCCGCTATGATTGCTGCAGTTTTACTCTCAGATTTACAAAACTCCAAAGCCGGTAAATCATTAGCAAATGTTGAAACTGGTTCCGAAAACGGAAGTGAGTGGTGGCAACGCAGATTGCGCAGAGCCTGATTGGACTACAATAATGGGAAACCGTGATAAGGCGCTGTTTGATTATTTGGCACGTTTGCAGTCTGAGCAAAGAAATCCAGACACAAATGAGATTGATTTAGCATCTGCTGAAGACATTGTGCATTTGATGAACAGAGAAGATGCAAAAGTTGCAGAAGTTGTAGCCGGGGCATCAAAAGAGATTTCGAAAGTCATAGATCAGGTTGCAGAATCCTTTCAAAATAATGGGCGATTATTTTATATAGGAGCCGGAACGAGTGGCCGTCTGGGGGTTTTGGATGCTTCTGAGTGTCCACCAACATTTGGTGCTAATCCTGAAATGGTGCAGGGACATATAGCCGGAGGACCACAAGCTATGTTTGTAGCACAAGAGGGAGCCGAAGATAGCTCGGAAAAAGGCACTGAATTAATTCAGAGTTTAGAGATAACGCAAGACGATTTTGTGTGCGGATTGGCGGCAAGTGGCAGAACTCCTTTTGTACATGGTTCTCTGGCAGAAGCAAGTAAGAGAGGTGCTGGAACTGCATTTATTTTCTGTGTTCCAAAAGTTCAAGTACAGATGCAAATCGAACCTGATTATCTTATTTCATTACCGGTTGGACCTGAAGCAATCATGGGGAGTACACGGCTAAAAAGTGGAACAGCACAAAAAATGGTCTGCAATATGATTACCACTGGTGCTTTTATTCGCGGAGGCAAAGTGTATGAAAATGTGATGGTTGACCTCCAGATTACCAATCAAAAATTGGCGGAAAGAGCCCGCAGAATAGTTATGATGTTTACAGAACTCAGTTATGATTCGGCATCTGAATTATTAGAAAAAGCCAATAATAATGTAAAAAAGGCTATATTTATGCACTTCAGTGGTTCTGATGCTGAAACAGCAGAGATGACCTTAGTTAAGCATAAAGGTTTCTTGCGTGCTGCATTAGAGTCCATAGGTCATCACCCCAAATCCTAAACTGACTTTTGTGAAAACTATTTTTAGCATATTCGTCTGGTTCGCGTTCGGATTAAGCTTTGCCGTTCTTTTTCCCTTTGTTTTACTAGCCTATCTTTTAACTTTGCCATTTGATAAGTACCGAAAACTTCCGAACTGGATTTTCATGTTCACAGGGCAAACTTTTATGTTTGCGAATCCTTTTTGGAGAATAAAATTCCGTGGCCTGGAAAAGGTCAGCAAAAAAGATAAAGGAGTTATTTTTATCGGGAATCATCAAAGTTTTATGGATATGCCCGTATTTTCCAGACTACCTTTCAAAATGAAGTGGGTATCCAAAAAAGAGTTATTTAAGATACCAGTGGTAGGTTGGTTGATGAAAATGAGTGGTCATGTGAGCATTGACCGCGGAAAAAAAACGGCTATTCAATCTATGTATGGCATCGTCAAGTACGTAAAAGGGAATGTACCTGTTATGGTTTTCCCCGAAGGAACTCGTAGTCGGGATGGACTATTGAAGCCTTTCAAAAATGGTGCTTTTATAATCGCAGAGGAGCACGATGTAACACTTCAGCCTATAGTCTTGTACGGCACTAATAAGTTAATGCGACCGGGCACCTGGAAAATCAGTCACATTTTTGGCAAAATAGATGTTTCGGTTTTAGATCCCATTTATCCCAAAGATTTCAATTCTTTTGAGGAAATAAGAGACTATGCTCAAAAAGTGATGCAGGAAGAGTTAGACAGGCTAACTAATTTGCGCATTCAAAATGCTTGAGGACTTGGTCACAAACGAGTTTTTTACAGATTTGGTTATACTTTCAGTTCGGTAATCAAATAAAATGAGTGAAATTATTAGATCGAAATAAAGACAGAGAAACACAGTATCGTCATCTGATGGGGATTACTATTTGTCTGTCGCTAATAATTTCGATTTTATTATTTCGTTATTTGCCGGATTTTGCGGGCTCTGAAATCAGAGTTTTTCAAGATGTCTTTACTTTCGAGGAAGTGACAGTTGATGAAGTAGCCATTACCCGGCAGGGAGAAGTAGTTCCGCCGCCTCCACAACCCAACCGTCCGCCGGTTCCTGTACCCGATGATATAATCGTTACTGATGAATTCGATTTTGAGGAATTAGAAATAGATTTCGAGCCTATTGAATTTGGCTTTGAGGCAGATGATGACGATCTAAGATTTGTCGAAAACCCACAGATACCACCCAATGTGAGCCGAATAGTTGAACCGGTAGTTCCTGAAGAATTCAGAGCAACGGGAGTTCGAGCTCAAATCGTAATTACCTTCATGGTTAATCAGGAGGGGGGAGTAGAAGAAGTTTCTATAAATGAACTCCGAATTTTCAATCCTGAAACCAATACTTACGAGGCTGTACCTTTTATTGGTTATGGTATTGAAGAGGCTACAATTAGAGCGGCATTTCGATGGCGATTTCGGCCGGCAATACATCAGGGTGATCGGGTAAGTACCATTACCAGACACGTTTTTAGTTTTGGTGGGTAAAGCACCGATTTTTTTTTATAAATGAAACGGTGGCAGTATATTTACCGGGATGACTAAACCCGAAAAAAGATTGAAATCATGACAAAAATAGTATCGCTTTTAACCCTGTTATTTCTCAGTCTGACGATTACAGCTCAGGCGCAAAGAATTGAAATTGAGAGAGTTGAGCCGCCGAATTGGTGGGTAGGATTTGAACACCAGGATGTTCAGCTTCTCGTGTATGGTCCTGGAATTAACACCGCTCGTGCCAGTATAGACTACCCCGGTGTTATTCTCCGAAAAACTATACTCGTTGAAAATCCTAATTATATGTTTTTGGATGTTCGCATTACTGAAGAAGCTGAACCCGGAACAATGGACATAGTATTTGAACGTGGTCGCAGATCCTTTACCTATTCTTATGAATTGAAAGCGCGAGGAAAAGACCGCTCTTATGCTCAAGGATTTGACGCATCTGATGTTATCTATCTCATTATGCCAGATCGTTTTGCAAACGGAAATCCAGACAATGATGAAATTGAAGGTATGCTCGAAGGAGTTGACCGTAGTGAGCCCTTTGCGCGACATGGCGGCGATATTGAAGGTATTTTGAATAATTTGGATTATATCGAAGAGTTAGGAATGACAGCCATTTGGTTCAATCCTATTCTGGAAAACGATATGCCATATGATTACTCTCAGCGTATCGGTTTTTATCACGGTTATGCGGCAACAGATAAATACAGAGTTGACCGCAGATACGGTACGAATGAAGAGTTTTTACAATTAGTGGCTGAAACCCAAAATCGTGGTATGCGTGTGATTATGGATATGATTCATAACCACGTAGGAACGCATCACTGGTTTATTAAAGACATGCCAACTAGTGATTGGGTACATGATCAAGCCAAATACGGAAACACAGGATACAGAACCAGCACGATTATGGATCCTTATGCTTCCGAGTATGATTTTAATAACACAGTTCGTGCCTGGTTCGTGGATGAAATGCCTGACCTTGATCAACGTAATGAGTTGCTTGCCAATTATTTGATTCAAAATACTATTTGGTGGATTGAATATTCCGGAATCGACGGAATCAGAATGGACACCCACCCGTATCCTTACAAAGATTACATGGCTGAGTGGGCTCGCCGTGTTTTCGTGGAATATCCTGATTTCAATATCGTAGGTGAAGTTTGGATGCCAAACGTAGCTACAACGGCTTTTTGGCAATCTGGTTCAATTGCTTCCGGCGATTATGAATCATATCTGCCAAGTACAACTGACTTCCCTCTATTCTATGCCGTAAATGCAGCTTTTAATCAGCCTTTCGGCTGGGATACCGGAACTATGCAGTTATACTACGTTCTAAGTCAGGACTTTCTATATGCTGATCCATTATTAAATGTAATTTTCTTGGATAATCACGATCTGAACAGATATTTCAGTACAGTAGGACGTGATTATGATAAGTTTCGGTTAGGTCTTACTTTCATTTTGACCACACGTGGTATTCCACAAATCTATTACGGTACTGAAATTCTCAAGGAAGGAAATATGCATGATGCTGATAAACGTCGTGATTTTCCTGGTGGTTGGGCAGAAGATCCTATAAATGCTTTCACTCATGTAGGCCGTGTTGAGCTGGGTGAGAAAAGAGGATTACCTGTTGCGGAGGCTCATGCTTTAACAACAAAGTTATCACAGTGGAGAAAAAACAAAGAAGTGATTCATT
>SKIC01000205.1 GCA_007116685.1 Balneolales bacterium | reverse complement strand
CGCCGCCAACCTCTCTGGATGGGATATTGATGGCTGCTATGTCTAAGCCTTCCACAGATGGTACTGAATTGGGCAACAGTCGCTCTTGTATCTCTCGTGCTAATTTAAGCTCTTCCTCTATGCGCTTTTTCTCAATTTGCTGTTCAAGCAGATAGGTTTTTTGCACAGACATCAGTGTCAAATTTCCTAGCGAGTTCAGGAAATTAAAATCGTAATCTGTATAATTTTGGTTTGCCGCTCTTTTACCAACGCCAATAACAGCGGTGTCTTCGTTTTGCATTTTAATTCTAAGAAGAGCTTCCATGCCGGAATCTCTCAGAAACGTAAACTGATCCAAAATTTCATCAGTTACAATTTGGCGCGGATTTTCTAGCGAAAACAGAGCTTCCAATTCTTCTTCTGTTGGCGGCGTTTTTAATCCTGTCTCGGTAATCATTTTAAATGAATCATCCATTTTCATCACAAGAAAAAAACTGCGAATAAACATTTGTCCCATTAGGGCAAACTTGAAAATCCGAATAATTTGATCTCGGTCAACACTGGCATTGAACTCTTTGCTAAGGTCAAAGAGCGTATTAAGCTCTTGTAACTTGATATCCAACTTTCTGTTTGTGCTTTTCAACTCCTGAAACATTTCAGAATTCGAAATAGCAGCGGCAGAGAGCAAAACAAGACTTTCTAGAAAAGAGCGTTCGTGCTCTTCGGTGGGCATTTTGCTGGCTTTACACCCCAGACCAAGTAATCCTATATGTTGATTACTGGTGTAAATATTGTATAGAGATGTGATGCCTTCTTTTTTTAATAAGGGAGGAATCTGATCAGGATTTTCGACTTCGGTAACTGAGGAGATTTCTTTAACCTCTTTTTGATTCAAAAACTGAACTCGCTGCCCCTCGCTTAGCGAAATACGCCCTTTCTTACGGGCAACTCGATAAACGTCTTCGCTTTTGTTGTAGAGAAGTACCATGCTTTTCACGCATAGCATTTTCCCCATAGAAATCAGCAGCAAATTATTCAGTACGAAATCAAGATCATTAGACTCAACAAGAAGGCGACTCGTATCAATCAGCGTTTTTAGCTCAAAGCGGCTATGGCGTGATTCAGAATGTTCAGAGTCTAATGGCACGAGAAATTAGATTTTTTTTGACATCTTAAGTTCGTTTGTACTGCCGGACTTTTTGTATTCCACCTTATCCATAAACTTTTTGATAAGATAAATACCGAAGCCGCCGCGCTTGCGCTCTTTTATTCTTTTTTCCAGATCCGGTTCAACATACTTGGATGGGTCAAAAGAGATACCTTCATCAGTGATACTAACCCACATCTCTTGATTCTTTTTCCCTACACTGATATCTATTTTTTTACTCTTATCGAATTGATAAGCATGTTTTATCACATTTGTACAGGCTTCATCAACAGCTAATCGTACTTGCTCTATTGCTTCAGGTCCAAAGCCATTTTTTTCAGCAAAGGAGGCAACGAAGTCTCTTGCTTCCGTCAGATGTTCGGTAGCAGCGGGTATAGTAAGAGTAAGATTTTTATTAGCAGACACAGCAGTCCTTAAATTGCTACTCACGAAACTTTGCTATTGCTTCTTCTTCTTTGTCCATTATATCGTACAAGGTTGGAAAGCCAAGAAGATCAAAAACATTAAACACTTTAGGTGTCATGTTCGATAATTTGATATCTCCGCCTAGTTCTCTTAAATCCTCGATATAAGCCATGAAAACGCCGAGTCCGGCAGAAGAGATATAAAGTAAATCAGAAAAGTTTACCACTATTCGGTATTTCTTTTCTTCAATAAGCCCCTGCAAGGCTTTTTCAAGCTCCGGAGCCGTATGTGCATCCAATTCACCGCTAATTAGCAGTATGGAAATATCTTCAGTTGTTCTATTTGTTATCTCAAAGGTGCTCATATTCAATCAGGCTACGGTAGGTTGAAAAAAAAGTTCTAAAAAAAATAAAAAAACCTTTTGAGAAAAAAGGTAATAAAAATAATTCAGTAGAAGAGGAAGGATTTTGGTCTACTAAAAAAAATAACCCGCCCCAAGGTCAGTTGGAGCGGGTTAAACTATTCATCAAGAGAGACGCTACTTGAGCGCAGGTAAAATTATAGCGAAATATGGTATAAAGCAAGTAATTATTTCTGCAAGTAAGTGATTGTGCCTCAATAGGGGAAGTTTTTACATCTGCAGCACATCAAGTTTTTTAGTAATATGCCCATCAATACATCCTTAAGCCCAATATTCCTCTATGCGATTATTTATTAAAATCTTACTTGTTTCATTTTTTTTACTTAACTCAAATTGCTCCGGAATTGAAAATGTTACTGAAAATGAGGTGACAAATGAAACTGAGAGTAAACTCGATGGCATCCCACAATTTATTGTAGAGGGTTTATCGGATTGGGATATTCCGGGATTAGCGATTGCAATAGTTCATCAGGATGAAGTGATTTTTTCGGAGGGCTTTGGAGTTTTACATAAGGAAAGAGACGAATTGGTTACTTCAGAAACGCTATTTGGAGTTGCATCGACTACCAAAGCAATGACGGCTACTGTATTGGGAATTCTGGTTGATCAGGGAAAATTGAATTGGGATGATGCTGTAGTGGATTATCTGCCGGATTTTAGATTACATGATGATTGGGTAACGAGTCACATCACAGTACGTGATTTACTAACACACCGCAGTGGATATGGCAGGATGACGGGCAACAGACTTCAATACATGACTCACGAGCCAAGATCTGAATTACTGTATCGCCTCCGCTATTTGGAACCGGAAGCAGAATTCAGGACAAGATATGTGTACAGTAATATGATGTATATGGTAGCGGGAGAGGTAATTCGTTCAGCCGGAGGTTTCGAAAGTTGGGATGATGCAATTCAGCAATTATTATTCGAGCCATTAGGCATGCACAATACAAATACAAGCATAACTCAAATTGCTGATGACGATAACGCCGCCTGGCCTCATCAATATATTAAAGGTGAAGTAGTACCAATTCCACGAAGAAATTTTGACAATGTAGGTGCATCTGCTTCCGTGAATACATCTGCGGATGATTTTGCAAGATGGATACGATTTAATCTGGGAGAGGCCGGAGTTTTGGATGACAATAGAATTGTGAGCGAACAAACTATGCGCGAAATATTCCGCTCTCACATGACAATAACTCAAGGCAATCCCTATGGTGATTTGGTTGCTTATGGTTTAGGCTGGCGTTTGGCTTATTATAATGGGATAAGAACTCTCAGCCATGGAGGTGCATCGGATGGCATGAATACCAGCTTTGTTATAGTTCCTGAACTTGATCTTGGTATTGTGGTGATGACCAACACATTTAATCTATTTCGCGAGGCACTGGTAAATACTATTTTAGATAGATTTATGCAGGTGGATGATGCAAGAGATTGGAACCAAATTTATCTGGATTCCTACCAACGTAGGTTTGACGCCATCATGGCAGAAAGAAAAGCGATTCACGATTCCAGAACTCCTGATACGAAACCAACTATCGCCATTCTGAATCATGCCGGAAGCTATTATGATTCTTTATATGCGCAAATAGAAGTGTTTTACGATGATGGTAACTTATCTATCAAATTTTGGGATGATGAGACCTTAATAGCTGATTTAGAACACTGGGAAGACGATGTCTGGAGAGCGGTTTGGAGAAATCCTGCTCAACGAGAAAAGTTTGTGGAATTTATTATTGAAGATTCTCAAATCAAGAGCCTGGATATCACATTTAACTTGAGACCACAATTACTGCAAGTAGGAGTTTATCCAAGTAATTATACGAGAACCGTATCTTTTATACCGCAGGGAAATTGAGTTTACGGTTTAATTACCTCTTCAAAGAATTTTAAGGAATCCTGAAGTACTTCTTGATAAACTGCAGATACCAAAGCGGATGTAATTACATGAGAATCAGCTTCCGGATACGCAATCTCTCTTTTTTTTGCGAGTGATGTACCTAAATGATTAAACATTTCCAGCATTGCAGAAACGGATACTGTTGGGTCTTGCAAAAGCTTACTTTTATAGTAGTAACCCATAAAAACCGGAATGGATATCTCATTAAAAATCTCCTTTTTACTCATTACCTCAAGCATTTGCGTCAAAACTAATGCCCCACGCAAGGGATAATTGGGATACCAGTATTTATGAATTTCAGCCGATTCTTTTTTCTTTCTGCTGAGAGGGAATCTGGAAAAAAATAGATTAGCTGCTACATTTATTAACCTACGTTTTAAAAGTAAGGCCGTTCCTTGCTGATAATCCAGAAGTGGCGAATACAAATAAAGCGCATGGATCCCTTTAATTCGAGCTGCAAGATAAAGTGCCAATAGAGCCCCGGTAGATGTGCCAATCACTATACACTTCTCTCCAATTTTTTTCCCTATTTCAACAGCTCTGATAGCAGAGTCTAAATACGTTTGCGGACTTAGTTTTTTGAAATCTCCAGGATTTGTACCATGCGCTTCTAAGCGAGACAGATAAAGATTTGCGCCGATTTGATTGGCAAAATTTCTGTGTAAAGGTTCTCCCTCGCCCTGAGATGCAGAAAAACCATGCAGGTAAACTAAGCTGTATTTGGTTTTCTTGATATTGCCATTGTACCAAACAATTCGTGCTTCATTATCCGGTTTAATGTAACTATGCTTTATTTCGAAATCTTTAACAGCATGGTCTAAAGCTACGAGAGTATCCGGCAAAACAGGTTGCTGAAAAACGGGCATCCACATTTTAAGAGAAATTATGTTGGCAAATCTCGTAACATTCTGGCAATAGTAGATGGAAGTTCCGCATTACGCTTTTCGCTATTTTCCAGATTGATTTCTGCTGTACTGCGAAATACAAGTAAGCGGGTATTTCTATCTACAAAATCAATCACAAAATTGTGATTGATGGGAATGGCACTTTCATCTTCTGAGAGGTAATTATCGTAAGGTAAAGCTGAGAATTGAAAATCTTCGTCATCCTCTGGCAGCGTGAAAAAATATATGAGAAGCTGCGCATTAGAGGTAGACTCTTGAAGTCCTTTGGACGGTAGCTTAAATCGCAACTCCTCTTTTACACGGGCTTCAAACTCAGGGGAGCGAAAGCGCAAGTCATCAGAAGAAACAGCACCGATATCACCAAAGATAAAAGCCTGATACGTGGACATGGAAAAATCCGTACCCTCACCATCCTTGCTGCTGGCACATGCACCCAGAAGGAGTAAGGAAAAAGTGATGAGGAGATAGTGTGTTGTTTTCATATCGAGTAAAAAAAAAGGTTGTCTAAGTTAAAATCAGACAACCTTAGAGTGATTTAGAAAAGGATATTATCTTTCACGAACACGATCCACATCAACACGAGGAAGGTCGCGATAATTATCAACCCAAGACATCTGATCGAAGTCCTGAGATAGTACATACTGTAATCTCTGAGCCATTACAGGAGAGTTAAATCGGCCGATTCTTAAACGATACCAGGTTTCTCCACTTTCGTCGGAGTATTCAACCAGATAAGCATTGTCGAAGCCTCGGTTTTTCCAGTTTTCGAGACCAGCTTTTGCCAATTCAAGTGTTTGCCATGAGTCAACTTGCAAGGTAAGAGCGCCATTCTCGGCAAATCTGTAATCTCTCATCTCACGTTCTATGCGTTCTTGCTCTCTTTGTTCGGCAAGTCTTCTTTCGTCTTCAACTCGTGCAAGGCTATCTGCACGTGCACGTGCTTGTTCGTCAGCACGTTGTTGCTCTATGCGTTGTTGTTCTGCTTCTTGTTCAGCTTCTCCCGATCCACATGCTTGAATCATGAGAATACCAAGTAGCAGTGTAAAAAATAGTACGAGCGATTTTTTCATAATCCATAAAATTAATAAGGTTGCTATAGTCTAAATAACGATACTAATAAATTACATAAATGTAAAAGAAGTATATACTTTATATTGATATCAAATTTTAACCCAATTAGCGTTCTATATCACATAGAAGCTTTAAGTAGAAAGAGTAGCACGAAGCACGAAGTATGTTTCTGATTTTTTTTATCACCGGATTGATTTTACTCTATTTTGGATCAGAATGGCTGGTTAGGTCTGCTAATAACCTGGCACTTTCTCTGGGGATAAAACCCTTTCTAATCAGCATTACAATCGTCGCTTTTGGAACCAGTTTACCAGAATTGCTGGTTAGTATTCAGGCGGGATGGATAGGTGTAGGTGAATTAGCCATAGGAAATGTGGTGGGCTCAAATATTTGTAATGTACTACTGATTATTGGTGCGGCAGCTTTATTTCAGAAAATCAATATCCCAAACAGGTTGCTGGTTTTCGATTTACCAATTATGCTGGCTGTATCGCTTTTATTGTTTTATATACTCGCAAACGGTGTAGTTAGCTTTCAAAACGGTATTTTACTTCTGGCAATTTTACTCTTTTTTCTTGCCGTTTCTGTTGGAAGAGCTTTACGCCAGCATAATACTTATGAATATGTGCCATCAGAAAAAGAGAAACCTAAGAAATCGTGGATAAATGCCTTAGTATTAATAGTTGGTTTAATTGTATTGTTAGTTGGAGCCAAGTTGTTCGTTGACGGAGCTATTGGTTTTGCAAGATTTTTAGGCGTTAATGAAGCAATAATTGGTCTGACAGTAGT
>SKIC01000263.1 GCA_007116685.1 Balneolales bacterium | reverse complement strand
CTGTTGAGCTTTGTTCAGGATGGATATAATCTGGGTTTCGTTAAATCGTGATTTTTTCATAACTGTAAATTAGAGTTTAAACTCTAATTTACAACCGACAACTTTCGGGGAAGCTTACACACAACATTTAATAATTTAAAAATCAATACCTTAAAAAAAGACCTCTCCCCCTGGCCCTCAGCCGCGGCGTAGGGAGGTAAAGCAAACGTGAATTATTTTTTTAATTTAGTCGAACATCATTGATTTATTTTATAATTCTGACGACAGTTTTGAGGAAGTAGCCAGAAATATCAATCAACAAGAATTTGTGCTTGATGAGATATTATTTAGGATTTTTAAAGGACATTTGAATAACCATGAGTGACTCTACAATACATAGCAAAGATTTATCTCCACTACTTACAAAGTTGGGAAATAGAGGAGTGAAGAAAGCCCAGGAAGAAAACCATCGCTTTGGTATTGCCAATGTATATTACAGGAATGGCAAAATCTATTATCAGCTTCCAAATGGTGATATCACTACTCAAAAGCCACACTCACAACCTCAATTGTAAGCCAGTGCACTAACATAGGGTTTACTCTTAGCAAGGAAGCAAGAAATAATTTAAAACAGCCACCAATTAGCTTCCCCGCACAAATTCCAATCCCTTAATCAGCTATAAAACTGATTCCCCCCCTTAAAACAAATCTCCCGATTTCAATTCTTTAAAGCCCGGCAGTGCTTTGTCTTTTGCTGAGAGTATGCGCTCGCCTTCCGGCCATGGAATGGCGATATCAGGGTCATCCCATTTCACGCCACGCTCACCCTGAGGATAGTAGTAATCTCCGCATTTGTATTGAAAAACGGCAAAATCTGATAACACATAGAATCCATGCGCAAATCCTTCCGGGATATAAAGCATGTGCTTGTTTTCCTCAGAAAGCTCCGCCATGGCGTAAGTACCGAATGTGGGTGAGTCTTTCCGTAAATCCACGGCAACATCCAAAATACGCCCGTGTGTGGCCGATACTAATTTTGACTGCGGTTTTTCAATCTGATAATGAAGTCCCCGCAAAGTCCCTTTTACCGACTTCGAAATATTATCCTGCACAAAATCTTTGGTAATTCCATGCTCGGCAAAAAGGGATTTACGATACGTCTCAGAAAAATATCCCCTTTCATCAGAAAATATTTTGGGCTTAATCAAGATTACATCAGGGATTTCTGTGGGATGAAACGTCATGCGAATATTCTGTAATTATAGGATGCCTTTGTTTTTTCTGAGTTTTAGGAGCAATTTCTCCAAACCTTCGTTCCAACTCACAATTTTGGCACCCTCTGTTCGCTTCAATCGTGATATATCCAGTTTAGAGAAAGCCGGACGTTTTGCAGGAGTTGGATATTCTGAGGAAGGAATAGCTTCTAATGAGATTTTCTTGTTGGATTGGGCAAAAATCATTTCTGCAAATTCGTACCAATTCGTCAATCCACTGCTTGAGACGTGCATCACGCCACGAAAATCCTTTTGAAGTAAAGCCACTGTATTTTCGACAACATTTTCGGTAAATGTTGGGGCGCCAAACTGATCATTTATAATGCGTAAATGGTCTTTTTCGCCGGCGAGTCTGAGCATGGTTTTCACAAAGTTATTCCCGAAAAGTCCGCACAGCCAGGAAACCCTGATGATGATATAATCTTCACAATATTCGCGAAGCATCTTCTCACCTTCCCACTTGCTTTTACCATACGCATTAATGGGCTCACAAGGGTGACTCTCCGGATAGCCGGCCGGTAATTTGATTCGGTCATCATCTGAGCCCGAAAAAACGTAATCGGTGGAATAATGAACAACTTTGATTCCTCTCCTGCTGGCAGAAAGAGCGAGATTTTTAACTCCGTCCCGATTCACCTTAAACGCCAGAGGGTCTTCCTCTGCCTTGTCAACGGCAGTGTATGCAGCGCAATTAATTACATAATCCGGCTTGTAGGCCACAAAAGCCTGCTCTACCTGGGATGGGTTTGTGATATCCAGCTTATTAGAACTTAGAGCCGTTACGTTCACTCCCATTTTTGCAAAGAAATTTTGCCATTCCCGCCCAAGCTGACCACTTGCACCTGTAATTAAAACTGAATTTTTCACGCTTATATTAAAATTGATTGAGCTTATTCCAACGCGTTGGAAAATACTAAATATTCAGCTTATCGAGTATCCAATAATCTAACCCGAATTAGTCGGGCAGGCTTTGGTGGATTATCCGGCTTAATGCCCCTCATAAGCAGCAATAACTGCCAAAATACTATCTGTGATGCGGTCTGTTTCCGAAGCAGTGGTGAGATATCCATTTATTACAAAAGAAAAAGCATACACGTCTCCCGATGCGCTTTGCACATAACCGGAGAGTCCTCTTTTGTGGGATAGGGTTCCGGTTTTGGCGCGAACATTATTTTCAGCCGAACTCCCGCGCATTCGTAATCTGAGAGTGCCGTCCACTCCTGCTGTCGGAAAGCTTTCCAGCCAGTAATCCCGCAAATCATGTGCATACATATAGGATAGCATCGTAACGAATTGGCTGGGTGAGAAAAGATTGAAACGGGATAATCCCGAACCATCCCGATATCTGTACGATTCGGGAGCAATTCCCATTGAATCCAACCAGGCTTCTACAATTTTGGCACCCTCATCGAAAGTACCAAAACCATTCTGTTGATAAGCCATTACACGAGGAATGGTTTCCGCATAGAGATTTTGGCTGTCTTTCATCAGAACTTTCAGTAGTTCATGTAATCGGGGCGAAAAATGCGTGTGAAGAACAAGTGCTTCTTCTCTAATTTCTGAAACCAAAGTTGTATCTGTAATAGCAACAGGAAATACTGAAACAGCAATTCCGGCATCTTCAAAATGCTCTGTAAGTACCGTTGCGTAAAATAACTCAGGATTGAATATGCTTGGATAGCGATAAAGTGTATCGGCACCGGCTTGTATGGTTCCGCTGATGACAATTTCATTAGTGCCATAGGTGCGATTAACTCTAATTCGGGTAGCGGAAGTATCTGATATTACTGTTTGATCCAGAATCGTTACGAAGGCTGTAGGTTTTTGAAGAAAAATCTGTGCTGATTCGTTTGTAGATCCAGGCGGGATGATTACCAAGTCAAGTGCATTTTCATTCCATTGAAGCGGACCAACCGGGGCGGAATACCAAACATCCAATCCGGAATGAGACCACCCGAAGCCTATTCGCTCTTCGTCAAACGCAGAGGCATCAGCTACTATATTCCCCTTAATTTCGTGAATTCCTAAAGCCTTCAAATAACGAGCCCAATCATAAAAAATCTCGCTATGATCATCATATAGTCGGGTGTATAAACTCGGGTCGCCATTACTGCGGACGTATAAATTGCCATACAACACCGAATCTCTGATTTCTCCATCTGTGTATAATCGGGTTTCGAATTGAAAATCGGGTCCTAATTCTAGATATGCAGCAGCTGTCGTAGGAATTTTTACATTGGAAGCCGGGACAAACATGCGTTTTTCATTTTTTAAAAAAATGGTTCTGCCGGTGCTTAAATTCTCAATATGAATTCCCCAATGCGCATGGTTAAAAGTGGTATCGGAGATATGATGACGTATTACTTGCTCTAGTTGTTCAGAATTTGCAGGGCTATCATGGAGAACATCAAAAGTGGAAGCACAACCAATTAGAAATGAAGAAACAGCAAAAAGTAGGAGTTTAGTCCTTAGCAGCATTGAGATTGTTTTATGTTTGAAAATTATCAGGAAAAGGTAAGGTCTTGAATGCCTAATTGAAATGCTCCCTCTTGTTTATCCTTAATCATAAAACCAATGTGCGCTATTTCTGAGGCTTTCAACTTCGGTAAATCCGGAAGTTTAGTACCCCGGAAATGTGCTTCCATTTCATCGAGAAATATGGTTATCGATTGAACGGAATCCTGTGTGGTTTTGAAAGTTTTGGTGTAAGCTACACCATTTCTGTAGTTTTTGGGATATAGCCTCAAATGATAGGTTTTGCCATCTCCTTGAAAGCTCACTGTGCATTTTGTGATATCTTCATCAAGATTATCCATCCTACTTGATTTTATGGATGCAAAACCTCCGTTATTCTCCAGAGAAACCATCCCTTCGAAAATGAGATAAGCATCCTCTGTAAGGCGAGCTGTGCTTTTAGACTTCCCTCCCATTACCTTGTCGTTGATGGAATTCCATTGGAGATTTGATATCATAAAATCAGGTATCGTAGTAAATCTATCAGTCTAGATTTTCATGAACTGCAAAATGAAATGCGTTAAAAGCATCAGTATCATTTAATCAACATCATTTTACGAGTATGTTGTTGGCCTGCAGCACTCATTCTGACAAAGTAAATACCGCTAGCAAGATTAGAAGCATCAAAATTCACTGAATATCTTCCCGGAGAAACGACATCATTAACTAAAACCGCAACTCTACGTCCAAGAGCGTCAAAAACTACAATCTGCAAGTTCGATTCCATTGCTACTTCGTAGGGAATGGTTGTTATAGGGTTAAATGGATTAGGATAATTTCCGAATAAAGCGAATTGCTCCGGTGCCTCATATAAAAACTCAACCGGATGGTACGTGGTTACAGTTCCATCGTAGTCCATTTGCCGTAATCGATACAAATACTGTCCGGCTTGTTGAATTTCAATATCTTTGAATTCATAAGTTGTTGGGCGCTGAACCGTTCCTTGTCCTTCTACAAATGCAACGTCTGTCCAAAGCGTATCAACGAAAGGCTGTGATGCATCACCTCGGAATGCTCTTTCCAAGTAGAAACCGTAGTTTTCATATTCAGTTGCGGTTACCCATCTTAAAATCGGCATAAATGATGACGGATCTTGATTCACCTCAAATAACACCAATTCTACGGGGAGAGCTGCTTCATCTAAAGCATCAGATATTACAAATTCTTCATTATTTGTGTTAGTTAGAAGCGTGGGTCCTCTTTGAATTGGAGATGATGCTAAGGTTGCACTTGCTTCTACATTTCCTCCGCCCATCGTAAAACCGGCATAGGTAAGAGTTTGGTTGACTTCGTCTACAACGGGGTCTAAACGTACCCAGGATCCCAAGCCTTTATTTGACCAAATTCTGAGATTTTCGACAACCATTCCAAATTCCACAGCGTCATTTGAACTGAATGTTACCTGAATCTCACCAACACCCTCTCCGTCTGCATTTACTCTGAAAAACTTACTGGTAGTATTGTAATTAGGCTGATAACCATTATTTAATTGCGTAACGGTCATTGAAGATAGCCCGCCGGATAAGTCAGTTGCAGTGAAAACAAAATCATCATTTCCAAAACGATAAGGTGTTCCAATGCTTAGTATGGATTGAGACTCCTCAAATTCCCAACGGATTCTACCCGGTTGCGTGCCAGGATCATTCTCAAATCTATCACCTGCTAATGTGCCGTCATAATTTCGGAAAGTATATTGGCCAGCGCCAACTAATGCTTGCACATTGTAGGTTGGACCTGTTTCAAACCTTACGTTTTCGATAAGCAGTTCCTGATCATTTTCTAAAGTCAGATAAGCCGTACCGGTACCATTCTCGAATACCGAGTTACCAAAATTGAGTAATTCATCTATAGTGGCGGTGCTTGCTATGGTAATACCATTACCGGCAGAGTGTCGGAAACGACCAAAATTAGCATGGATATTTCCATTTACAGTCATTTGCCATCCCGGATTATCCGCTAATCCTGCAATATTAGCCAAACTCGCAGCATTATCACCAATAACTCTGACAGTTCCATTTGCAGATACATTTGCCGTTGTATTTTCGTGTATTCGCAAAAATGCGCCAGCATCCACATTTATACTTCCCTGAGCCACCGTAATCTCGTTGGCACCATCCCCTGTCTGTAATATTCTACCGTTCAGGAATAAAGTACCAGACATGATATTGATATTACCTAAAACTCTCATATTACTACTTAGAGATAATCGCCCTTCGCCAATTCTAAGGTTCATTTCTGGCGAATCTCTATCTGGATAATAGGTTACTTTTGCTAATTCGCTGACCATTTTTGCTTGTGCATCAATTCTCTGAACCATAGGTTCATCTGCAAACTCAGCAATTCTGCTATGCCCGATACTCATCTCATCTGCTATAGGAGCCGAGCTTGGCGCCTGCATAGATACTTGTAAGTTGTTGAATGGCTGGTTGTTTGTACTTACCGAACGGAGTCCATTTCCATTAAAAATGACCAAACTACTCGCAGGTAATACCGTTGCAGAAAAGTTTACCCAATTACCACCAATTTGAATTTCTTGAGTTCCTAGATTTACGGTACCCTGAATTAAGGTTATATCGTTTGAAACTCGTAAATCACTATCAACAACCGAAAGAGTGTTTCCTGTTTTGTTAAGATTTAGATTATAGAACGCTTTTCCAGCACCGGTACCTCCACCATCAATTTGTTGAGGTTGATTTCCTGAAAATACAACTATGCCATTTCTTGGTACGAAAGTAGCGTTATTGACCCAGTTACCTCGAACTTCAATCTGATGATTACTAGTTGTTACATCTAGTGTACCAGCATTGAGAGTCAAATTCCCAAGAATGGTGATATTCAAAGAGGGTTCGAATGTTGCTGTTCCATTTATTTCCAAGTTTCGGAATGGACTAGCACCGGTATCGATGGATCGCACACCAGTATTAGCT
>SKIC01000296.1 GCA_007116685.1 Balneolales bacterium | reverse complement strand
TGAACGCAGGATAGAGAAAGACCGCGAAAAAGCATCAGCTTATATGGCCGCCAAAGCCGCTGAAGAAATCTTATCCAACAGAGGTATTGATGCTTCAGAAATTGACGCTATCATCGTAGCAACGATTACTCCTGATTACATGTTTCCGGCTACCGCATGTTTAGTACAACACATGATTGGGGCAAAAAATGCATACGGCTTTGATTTATCCGCCGCATGCTCCGGCTTTTTGTTTGCTCTCTCAAACGGTGCTATGATGATTGAGTCTGGCCGCCACAAAAAAGTACTCGTTATTGGCGCCGATAAAATGAGCGTGATTACAGATTATACCGATAGAAATACGTGTATTTTGTTTGGTGATGCTGCTGCCGGCGTGTTACTAGAGCCTTCTGATGATGGCACCGGAATTCTAGATTTCGTGCAACATTGTGATGGCGACGGTTCCGAACACCTTCGCATGAAGGCCGGTGGTTCAAGATATCCTGCTTCCAAAGAAACCGTAGAAAATGGAGACCATCACATCTACCAGGAAGGAAGATTCGTTTTCAAAAAAGCCACTGAGGGCATGGCAGATGTCTCTACCGAAATTATGAAGCGAAATAATCTGACCGGTGATGACGTAGC
This sequence comes from Balneolales bacterium, assembly GCA_007116685.1. Taxonomy (GTDB): domain Bacteria; phylum Bacteroidota; class Rhodothermia; order Balneolales; family Natronogracilivirgulaceae; genus SKIC01. The sequence continues at coordinate 6,073 of SKIC01000296.1, read as the reverse complement.
ATGGCTTGTTCCGCATCAGGCAAATCTCAGAATTATTGACGCAACAGCTCGTAGAATGGGATTATCATCAGAAAAAGTGATGATAAATATTGATAAATACGGTAATACAACTGCTGCAACCATTCCCCTATGTTTATACGACTGGCAAAACCGATTGAATAAAAACGATAAGTTAGTTTTAGCCGCTTTTGGTGGAGGTTTCACTTGGGGTGCAACCTATCTTACCTGGGGCTTAAATTCCTGATATTATGAAAAAAGCATACCTATTTCCTGGACAAGGATCGCAGAAAACAGGAATGGGAAGAGAGCATTATGATGCCAATCCCATATTTAAAGAGATTTGTGATCAGGCCAACGAAGCACTTGGTATTTCTTTGACCGATGTTATGTTTGAAGGTCCGGATGAGACTCTCAAACAAACCGAATACACTCAGCCTGCAATTTTTACTCATTCTGTTGCTTTATTTTCAGCTTTAAAACAACAACCAGATATGGTTGCCGGGCACAGTCTTGGCGAGTTTTCAGCATTGGTGGCAGCGAAAGCGTTGAGTTTTGAAGATGCTGTTAAAATTGTGAGAAAGCGTGGCCAACTTATGCAGGCTGCGGGAGAGCAAAATCCCGGTGCTATGGCAGCAGTAATTGGCATGGCTGATGATGTTGTTGAGAAAATTTGCGCAGAGGCAACTGAAGAAGCTGGAAAGGCGGTAGTAGCTGCAAATTATAATGCCAGCGGTCAATTGGTTATTTCCGGTTTCGAGGAAGCAGTTGACTTAGCCATTGAGAAATTAAAAGAACAGGGCTGCAAACTTGCTAAAAAACTTCCTGTAAGTGGCGCTTTTCACTCTCCGTTGATGCAACCTGCTTTAGATGGCTTGAAAGAATCTTTGGAGTCAGTAAATGTAGTTGAGCCTGTTTGCCCGATTTATGCAAATTACACTGCATCGCCAACCACTAATCCTGATGAAATTCGTTCTAATCTGCTGAATCAGTTATTGAATCCAGTAAAATGGACTCAAACGCTGCAAAATATGAATGCAGATGGAGCAAATTTCTTCATTGAAGTTGGTCCGGGAAATGTACTGCAAGGTTTGGTTAAGCGTACCATTAAAAACGTTCAAATTTACGGTTATAATTAAGATTACATAGTTATGAGTTTCTCTCTTGAAGGTAAAACGGTATTGGTAACTGGTGGAAGCCGCGGTATTGGTAAATCAATAGTTTTAGAATTAGCACAAGCCGGAGCAAACGTAGCTTTTACGTACGCCCGCTCGGTTGAGGCTGCTGAAGATTTGGTCCAGGAAATTAAAGACAATGGCGGAAAAGCCTTGGCATTTCAGGCTGATGCGGTTAATTACGAACGTGCTGAAGAAGTTATCAAAGATGTTGTAGCTGAATTTGGTAGCCTTGATGTGCTCGTAAACAATGCCGGTATCACCAAAGATAATCTCATTATGAGAATGGGTGAAGACCAATGGGACGATGTAATCGAAACCAATCTCAAAAGTGTATTTAACTACAGTAAGGCTGTTATCAGAACGATGATGAAGCAACGAAAAGGTTCCATCATTAATATCAGCTCTGTTGTAGGCGTATCCGGAAATGCCGGACAAACAAATTACTCAGCTTCGAAAGCCGGGGTAATCGGTTTTTCTAAATCTTTGGCAAAAGAAGTTGCTTCCAGAAATATTCGGGTTAACGTAATTGCACCTGGTTATATCACTACAGACATGACCGGCAAACTCGATGAGAAAGTTCTTGATGGTATCACATCGGCTACACCACTCGGCCGTGCTGGTGAGGCTGTCGAAATTGCACATTCCGTTCAGTTTCTGGCTTCAGATGCCTCTTCTTACATAACCGGAGTGGTATTAAATGTTGATGGTGGAATGGCAATGTAAGCCCTCTAAATGGTGATTTTGTTGCACAAACAAAAATCAATAGTTATACTATCAGCAGCATTTAAGCTCAGATTTTCTTTCTAACTACAACGTAATAAAACAAACAAAAAATTAGGTACAATCATGGCAAATGACATTGAATCAAAAGTAAAAGAAATCATTGTTGATAAACTTGGTGTTGATGATGCATCTGTTGTTACAGAAGCTAACTTCACTAACGACCTCGGTGCAGATTCTCTTGATACTGTAGAATTAATCATGGAATTTGAAAAAGTATTTGATATCAGCATTCCAGATGAAGATGCGGAAAACATTGCTACTGTTGGCGATGCTGTTAAATACCTTTCTGAAAAAGCTTCATAAATATCATTATTGTCAAAAATTATGTCCAATCGTAGAGTTGTAATTACTGGTTTGGGTGCTATCACCCCAGTTGGTAAAAACATTCCTGAGTTCTGGAACGGACTCATATCCGGAAAAAGCGGGGCTCGTTCAATTACCCATTTTGATACTGAAAAATTTGTCACAAAATTTGCGGCAATGGTTGAAGATTTCAAAGTGGCTGATCACATGGAGCCCAAAGCTGCTCGCCGAATGGACAAATTTTGTCAGTTTGCTATGATTGCAGCAGATGAAGCAATTACCAACTCAGGTGTTAACCTCGATGAAATTGACAAAAACAGAGTCGGGGTTCTGATTGGTAGCGGAATTGGTGGAATGGAAACATTCTACTCTCAAGCTATGGAATACAAAAACGGAGGACCCAGAGGCGTATCTCCGTTTTTCATTCCTATGCTAATTCCGGACATTGCTGCTGGTCAGGTTTCTATTAAATATGGATTCCGCGGACCAAACTTTTGTGCCGTTTCGGCATGTGCCACAGGTAGCCATAACATTGGCTTAGCCTATGATTCCATCAAAAACGGACATTGCGATTATGCCTTAAGCGGTGGTGGCGAAGCTCCTATTTTTGGAATGGGTGTAGCCAGCTTTACTTCTATGCGTGCTATGTCAACCCGAAACGACGAACCTGAAACTGCATCCCGCCCGTTTGATAAAACCCGGGACGGTTTTGTACTTGGTGAGGGTGGAGCTATGTTGTTTCTGGAGGAATACGAATCTGCCTTAAAACGCGGCGCCAGAATCTATGCTGAAATTACCGGTTATGGTTTTTCTGCAGATGCCTATCACATAACAGCTCCAGACCCGGATGGGAATGGCGTTATTTTAGCAATGGGCAGTGCTCTCAAAAATTCAGGAATCACTCCTGAAGATGTTGATCATATCAATATGCATGGTACTTCTACACCACTTGGAGATGTAGCTGAAACCAATTCTATCAAAAAGGTTTTTGGTGACCATGCTTACAAACTCAATTTGAATTCTACAAAATCCATGACCGGCCACATGCTTGGAGCAGCCGGCGCGGCAGAATCAGTTGCTACTATTTTGGCGATTTATCATGGATTAATCCCGCCTACCATAAACTACACCACACCCGACCCTGATTGTGATTTGAATTATACCACTAATGAAGCAGAGGCACGTGACATCAAATATGCGCTCAATAATGCTTTTGGATTCGGTGGGCATAACACAACCTTGGTCTTCAAAAAATTTGAAGGGTAAGAGGTATGTTTGGTAGGATTAAAGCGTTTTTTTATCGTAAAACGCTTGATTCTACTTCACGTAGAAAAATTGAGAAAATAGAGCTGATTATTGGCAAAAAAGTCAAAAATCCGGCTCTTTATCTAAAAGCCCTCCGCCACAGATCTTTTGTTGCAGAACGCAAACTAAGCGACTCTGATAGTTATGAACAGCTTGAGTTTCTTGGTGATGCAGTTCTTGATTTAATAGTTTCTGAGATTATTTATCACGATTATCCCAGCCGAAACGAAGGTTTTATGACTCAACTGCGTGCAAAAGTGGTGAAAGGTGAGAACTTAGCCTATTTAGCAAAGCGCTTACAGATGGGAGAGCTCATTGAAATTGGCAAACGTGTCCAAAATCAGGGCATCAGAGAATCAGAAAGCGTTCTTGCAGATACATTTGAAGCCATTACCGGCGCTGTTTATATTGACTTAGGATACGAGGTCTGCACAGAGTTTGTAAACGCCGTTTTATCCCGATTTATTGATTTCGATGAGTTAATAAAGAGCAAAGACAACTATAAAAGTATTTTGTTGGAGTATGCTCAATCTCAGAAATACAATATCCCTAATTATGAGGTGATAAAAGAATCCGGACCCGGACATGATAAAACGTTTTCTGTACAAGTTACTGTAGCAGATAGAGTTATCGGAAATGGAATGGGTAAGAATAAGAAAAAAGCCGAGCAAGCAGCCGCAATGGAAGCCTTACATAAATTGAAACGCTTGGATGAATCCAGGTAGTTTAGAATAGTTGAGATTATATTAACATTTAAAACAGCTCAAAATCATGATCAGTAGTTTGGATATTCAAATAGAAAAAAACAATCAATCGCGATTACAGAATATTGACTTTTCTAACCTGAGTTTTGGAGGAGTTTTTACGGATCATCAAGCAAGAATTGCCTTTGTTGATGGTGAGTGGAAAACACCAGAAATTATGCCTTATGGCCCGATTGAAATGTTGCCTGGAGCAAAAATATTACATTATGGACAGGGCGTTTTTGAAGGAATGAAAGCATTCCGTTATCAAGATGGGAAAATAAACATTTTTAGAGCAGACAAGCATCATGCTCGTTTTGTCCGTTCTTGTGAGAGAATGAATATTCCGGGAATTCCTTTTGAGCTATTTTTGGAAACATTGAAGTCTTTGATAAATCTGGATAGAGAGTGGGTTCCAAAAGAAAAATTCAAATCACTTTACATCAGGCCATTTATTTTTGCGATTGACGGTTCTTTGGGAATGAGTACTTCTTTGAATTATCATTTCATGATTATCTGTTCTCCTGTTGGAAACTATTACAGTGAAGGAATTAAGCCCGTTAAATTGACTACTATGCCTGAATATGTGAGAGCAGTACCAGGCGGCGTAGGCGAGGCTAAAGTTCCGGGAAATTATGCAGCTACTCTAAAACCCGGCGCGGAAGCAAATAAAGCCGGTTACACACAAATTTTATGGTTAGATGCTATAGAACGCAAGTATGTTGAAGAAGTGGGTACCATGAATATCTTCTTTTATATGAACGATACCCTGGTGACAGCTCCGCTTAAAGGAACCATTTTGCCCGGTGTAACCCGTATGTCGGTGATTGAATTGGCTAAGGCCAAAAATATACCTGTAGAGGAGCGTCCGATATCGATAGATGAAGTTCTTGAAGCGGCTGAGACCGGGGCTTTGAAAGAAGTTTTTGGTTCGGGAACAGCAGCTGTAGTTTCTCCTGTTGGGCTGATTCACCATAAAGGCAAAACCGTCACCTTAGATCAGGAAAAAATGGGACCTCTTGCACAAGAGTTTTATGACACCATTACGGCCATCCACCACGGCGAAGAGGAAGACCCTGATAACTGGTGTACTTTGGTTTAAGGACAAAAAATAGCAGCTATCCGATTTAATTTCAGGAAAGCAGGTTTTCGTTGATTTTAACAAGTTCTAACCGCTGGATATTACTCCAGCGGTTCGGTGTGGCCCCAGGGTGCGAAGGCGTAGAGGTGGCGGTTGCTTTGGGCGAAAATACGTCCTTTGCCGGCGGTAACTAACCAGAAAAAGGAGCCGTTGGGAGGGGGTTCTACGTGCAGAAGTTGGCCGGTTTCGGCATCAAAAATATGCAGACCGCCGCCGTGCGCCCAATAAACGTAGTCTTCGTAATAGACCAGGTTACTTTCGCTGTGGCCGCCTTGGCCTCGTGTAATCCAAAGCAAATCGCCGGTTTGTTTGTCTAGCGCCCAAACGCGCTGTCCGTTAACTCCGAAAATACGGTCACCACTCATATCGGCAGAATACGTATTTATCCCTTCTTGCCGCCAGATTTCCTGTCCGGTGTGTGCATCCAGTGCGAAGAACCCGTTTTTGGAGCCGGTAGGGCCGTAAACGGTGCCGAAGTACACGATGTTATTTTCGTAAAAAGGGGTCATGTTTGAAACACCACCAAAGCCAGGTAGCTCAAAAGACCAGAATTTATCCATTGTTTTGCTATCAATACTCTTGAAATATCCTGTACCATTAGTCCATTGACCAATATAAATGCT
>SKIC01000029.1 GCA_007116685.1 Balneolales bacterium | reverse complement strand
GGATATTTACAAGCCGGCGAAAAACAGAGTTAGAGGCTTTGTAGAATTGATTAAAGACAAAAAAAGCAAACTCGGCACTTTCACGCTTACCGATTTAACCCGGGAGTTATTGGATGATACCGGATACGTAAAGCAATTCGTCGAAGAAAACACGCATGAATCATTTGGTCGTCGTGAAAACGTGATGGAATTGTTAAATGCGATTTCGATTTTCGAGGAATCAACCGAGCAAGCTAGTTTAAGTAAGTTTTTACAAGATATTTCTCTGGTTACAGATTTGGATGCTGTTGATGATAATGCCCCTTCCGTAACGCTAATGACTATTCACGGCTCAAAAGGATTGGAATTCCCGGTAGTATTCATTGTAGGATTAGAAGAAGAACTCTTCCCTATGGGTGGCAGGAATGGCGAAGAAGCCGACTTCGAAGAAGAAAGGCGCCTTTTTTACGTAGCCATAACCAGAGCAGAAAAAGAGTTATATTTCAGTTATGCCCGCAGCAGATATAAATTCGGGGAAGAAAAAATCACGCGCAGATCACGTTTTTTAGATGAAGTAGATGCTCATTGTGTGCGAACTGAAAATGGTGCTACCATCAAACAAGGTGAACAAAACAGAAAACAGCGTTCTTCCACTTACATAGATTATGATTGGGATGCACCCGGATATGCTGCAAAAAAACAAGCTCGGAAGACCACAAGTTCACCAAGTACCGGTACCACTATCGAATATGATGCCCCTTCAGATGGCGTGTTAGAAATTGGCGCAAAGGTGATGCATCCGAAATTTGGGCCGGGTATTATTAAAAATACCGAAGGAAATGGAATGGATATGAAAGTGGTTGTTTCCTTCTCAAGAGCCGGCGAGAAAAAACTGATGCTCAAATTTGCCAAACTTCAGGTTGTTGGATAAAAGTAATACGCTATAAACCGGCAGTTAAAACTTGCAGACGATCTTTGCTTTGCTCTATTAAGCGGGGCAATTCCTGTTTGGATTGATTCACTACCGAACGATAGGCAGCGAGCGCACCTAATTCGTCTCCTTTTTTATCCAATGCCAATGCAAGATGGAAACGAAAAATCATATTATCAGGAAATTCATCTGATAAATCGCTTAGTATTTCCACGGCTCTTTCGTATCTGCTTTCCCGAATCAATAAGTAGGATAAAATCATCGCCGCGTCAATGCTAACGTGGGAATCAGTGGCTGTGGCTAGTTCCAGAAGTCGAAAGCCTTCTTCTACACTACCGCTTACTCCCGCTACGGAAGCCATCCATCTCAGCGATGACGGAACTGAACCCACCATATATTGAAAAACGCCCTGACCAATCAGAGCATTGGGATTGTCTGTATCCATTGTCATAATTTGGCGAGTATAGGAATATCCGTCAATTCCACTTCTCATAGCCTGAGAATAGCGTCCTTCGTTTGCAGCCACCAAACTGCGATATCCAAATAAACCACTCATCATTAGGATAGTGTTGGTATCGGCAGGGACTTTATTCAAAAACTGCTTTCCAACATCAATAGCAATAGCTGATTTTTGCTGGAATTGGTCGTCATGTCTGCTTTCCCCACCACCAAAAAAGTACATCCAAAATGGCAACATGGCTTCCATAAAGTAAGCCATCGGTTGTTCAGGATGCATCTTTTTCATCTCAGCGAATAAAACTCTAGCCTCATCCCAATTTGCAGCATAAAAATGCTCCAGAGCCTTTTCCAAGGTTTGTTCGTAAGGCTCCGTCATTGGTTTTGCTTCTCCATTTTGAATAAATAAAGCACAGTTAATGAATAGAGATACAAGAATAACTTGTACTATTTGGGGGTACATCATAGGGTTAGTTTGAAATAAAATCTTGCTATAGCAACGTAATCCTAATCGTCGTAGTGTGCTTCGCCCAACTGATTTTCCATACTGGCAACTGCCACGGATACCGCAGCATCACCCGTTATGTTTACAGCCGTTCGGCACATATCGAGAATTCTATCAACACCAAGTATTAGTGCGATTCCTTCTACGGGTACATTTATGGCCTGCAACACGATAACCAGCATGATAATTCCTGCACCGGGCACTCCGGCAGCACCAATGGATGCTAATGTTGCCATCAAGACGATAGTTAATTGCTGAGCAATACTGAGATCAATACCAACTGCCTGAGCAATAAATACGGCTGCCACGGCCTGATACAAACTTGTACCATCCATGTTTATGGTAGCTCCAACAGGTAGTACAAAACTTGATACTTCTTCCTTTACGCCCAGATTTTTTTCTACTCTTTCCATTGTAACAGGAAGAGTTGCCACACTGGAGCTGGTACTAAATCCTAAAAGTATAGCCGGACGAATTCCTTTCAGAAAGTCTATCAAACGCATTTTGCTGAATAATTTGAATAGACTAAAATAGATAATGGATGCATGTAACAGAAGGCCGATGATGACCGCAATTGTGTACCAACCAAGAGCGGTAAGTAAATCTAGTGTCCGGCTGGGATCATCCCCACTTAAATCTACAATCACGGCTGCAATAAGCGCAAAAACAGCATAGGGAGCGGTAATCATTATCAGGTCTACAATTCTGATGATCACTTCATTCAAAGAATCGAAGAAATCAATCAGTGGCTTGGCTTTTTTGGATGAAATCTGAATTAATCCTATACCAATAATCAATGCCACAAACACAACTTGAAGCATATTTGCATTGGATGAAGCCGCAGAGAAAAAGTTGGATGGCACGATATCAACCAGGAACTGCAATGGACTTCTTTCCAAAAATTCATCAGCCGCTGCACCCCGGTCGCCGATATTATCTTGGTAACTGGCCATCAATTCTTGCTGAATTTCAGGAGAAAGCGTTTTACCGGGTGCAATGATATTTACAACGATCAATCCAATAGTAATCGCAAACATGGTGGTAACCATATAGATGGCGATGGTCTTCCCTCCCATTCGGGAAAGCTTGGACACATTATTCAAACCGGTAATGCCAACGATAAACGACGCTAAAACTAATGGAATGGCAATCGACTGGAGCATTCGGATGACAATATCACCAAAAGGTTTAATGAAATTCATCGTGAAACTATCCAGACCCGCGGGAACAGCAATAATCCCCCAAATCAAGCCAAGAATTAAACCAATAATAATCTTCCAGTGTAATTTTTTATACCAAACCATGAATTGTAGAAATTAAAATACCAAAGGTTACTGCCGCGCCAATAACTGTTGATATCGTATTTACGTTGTTGTTGGATAGCGAATATCTTGAATCTGAATCTTCGCATTTATTCTGAAAAAGTGCCCCAAGATAGGAATCTGCAATGCAACCTGAAAACCCACCTATGCTTATTGCTAAGAGTAAAGTCCAATTTAATGGCTGTCCGTAAAGGAATAAAAAGCCAACTGTAAACAAAAAAGCCCCAAAAAAGCCGAATAATGTACCTTGCAAACTTATACCACCATCAGTACCAGCGGGCACTTTTTTGAAGGTTGTAATCATGCGTGCATTGCCGGAAGAAAGGCTTTCTCCAACTTCACTTGCCCAGGTATCGCTTAAAGAGGTTGCCAATGCTCCCATAGCTACAAATAGCCAAAGATCCATTTTGGTGAAATACCAGATAAAAAGAAGTGCTGTGAATAAAAAACCATTGGACCAAACCTGACTGCCATTTCTACGGTCTGAATATCGTTTTTCTAAGAAATCGGGAGATTCTTTTCTATATAGAATTCTGGTAACGATATGCGTGCCAATAAAGAAAAACAATATAGCGTAAGCGCCTATCCACCCCCCTAAGCCAAATGAAACCGTTCCGATTACAATCGCTGAACCTGCTCCATCAACCGTAAGAAAATTTAGAAAAAGTGCTAATCCAACAATAGCAATTGCGAGCCCAAGTGCGATAATAATACGTTGTTGGTCTTGTTCCGACGCCAGAACAACGGCAAAGAAGAGTAATAAAAAAGTAAAAGAGTAACTGACTAATCTGTCAATCACGACTGTTCCTGCGGGGTATTTGTTTTGGGATTTGCCTCTGCAACTTTTTCATCGGATTTAAGAACTCCAATGGCTACAACCACAAAACCACCAATGACGAGTAAAGGCGAAATAAAAAGTGAGAAAAAGCCGTCCCCTTTACTTTCCAGCCACATCCCAAAGAAGCCTATGAATACCATAGCGATACCGGCGCTCATATAGATATAATTGATCTTGTCAAACAACATGGGTTTGATGTCTTTATCAACTTTTTTTGAACGTCTGGATTTTCTTTGTTTTTTTTGCCATGAGTATAATTTCTTAAACGTTTTGACAACGTATTCTATTGGAAGATTCGTGTGAGCAAAAGTACAATTTTTACCCCTCAGGAAAAAATACGAATGCTTATTTTGATGCATTCGTTTAAATATCTTCTTAGAAAGAACTGAAAACTTAAAGTTTAATTTATTTGTGTCAACTCCCATCATTTTAGCTTCTGCCAGTCCCCGCAGAAAAATATTACTAAACCAAATTGGCCTGCAACCTATTATTCATCCCGCAGATATTGATGAAACCGTTTCAGAGGAAATGAACCCTGAATCCGCAGCCACTTCTTTGGCAGAACAGAAAGGAGAACACATTGCCGGTAAATACAAAGATGGCTTAATCATTTCTGCAGATACCATTGTTGTTTTGGATAATCAATTACTGGGAAAGCCTGTTGACAAAAATGAAGCAACTGATTTTTTGAATCGACTTTCAGATAAAACACATCGGGTCATCACCGGAGTTACTATCCTTCACAAAAAAGAAGGTAATACAATTAATAAAACCTCGTTCTTTGAAGAAACAAAAGTAACTTTCGGTAAACTTTCAGATTTGGAAATAGCCTCTTACATTGAAACAGGTAGTCCTATGGACAAAGCCGGCGGATATGGCATCCAGGATGATCTTGGAGCTCTTTTTGTCCGCAAAATTGAGGGCTGCTACTATAATGTAGTAGGGTTTCCAATATTCCACTTCTATCAAACTTTGAAATTGCATTACACTGATTTATTGAAAGACACAGGACTATTCACCAAATGAAAAATATTACCCGATTTATTATTCTGATTTTTACCGTCCAATTATTTTTGGCGATTCCAATAGCTAGTAAAGCACAAAGCTCTAATGATTATATGCTGGCAAATACCTTTTTGCGTCAGGGAGAATTTGAAAGAGCTTATGAGATTCTTGAAGTGTTAATGCAACAAAATCCTTCTAATTTCGCCATTTACGATCGTGCTATGACTGCCTTAATTAATCTAAGGCGAGTAGATGAGGCTATTGAAATAACAAAAAAACGGTTAGACAGCAGATATGGCGACTTTAACACCAGTGTAAAACTAGGCGAACTTTATCACATAGACAGACAATTTGAGAAAGCCAGGGATGTTTGGCTAAGAACATTGGATCAATATGGAACGGATGTGCAAGTGTATCGGGAAGTTGCCCAAACCATGAATACACGGAGAGATTTTGAGGGTGCCATTGAAGTTTACCAACGTGCTCGTGAACAATTTCAAAACCCACAGCTATTCAGGCAAGAATCTGCTCAAACCTATCTCTCAGCCGGAGAATATGAATTGGGAATGCAGGAATACCTTCGATTGATGCAGGATAATCGAAACTTTCAATTTGCTATTCAAAGGCAATTAACCCGTTTTGACGAACCCTTTCTCTACGATACTGCAATAATCGAAACCGAAGATGCTATTGCTACCAACCGCAGTAATACTGAGTTAGCAAACACCTACAGAGAATTTCTGATTTGGCTACAATTAGAAAGACAATTTTACAGAAGAGCATTTATTACAGCCCGTACCTTAGAGCAGGAATCCAGAAACCGATTTGCATTATTTGAGTTGGGCGAAAGATTACAAACCCGTCAGCAATTCGAAATTGCAAAAGAAGCATTTGAACATTATTTGAGTCCGGATAATCACCCAAATCGAGCCAGAGCCCTGCATCAATTGGCAGTTTTATATACGGAGTGGGCACATTTTAAAACCGCTAACAATCTGGATTTCAATAATGAAGCTGAAACTTTTTATAAAAGGGCTACAGAAAAATTATCTCAACTAAGTTCGGAATATCCGAATTATGAAAATAAGGCTGACGTGCTTCAACTTCAGATTGAATTGGCACTGGATTATGTTAAAGACCTTGAACTTGCTGAGCGTTACTTCGAAAAATTCGAGCCTATATCGAGGCAACAAAATCTGAATGCTCAACGCCATTATTTGAGTGGACGTATGCTTTTGTTTGATGGGCAATTTGCACTTTCCAGAGTGGAATTGACCAGAGCTAATCGTGAAGCCAGACGTGGAAGCATTGCCGAACGAAGTCGATTTTATCTGGCTACCTCTGATTTCTATAATGGCGAATACGAATTTGCCCGCGTTCAAATGAGATCTCTTGAGCGTGAAAACTCATCTTATATGGCAAATAACGCCCTTCGCTTGCGAGCATGGATTCAGGAAGGAAGTATGCCGGGCGATTCCTTACGTCAGGAGTTGCAGTTATTTTCTGAGATGCAATTTGAATATTCTCGTGGCAATTACCCTTTAGTACTTTATCATGCCGCCAAATTTCTGAGAGATTACAATTATCATCCCTTATCGGGTGAAGTATTGTTGCTTAGCTCCCGAATTTTTAGAAAACAATCTCCGGAAATGGCTTTTTTATTGATTG
>SKIC01000242.1 GCA_007116685.1 Balneolales bacterium | reverse complement strand
GTTTCCTGCGCAAACCAATTTTGCAAATCTTCGACAAGCTCATCACGATCCAACATCATAGCTCCGGCAAAGTAATACGCCTTCATATTACTCAATAACTGTCCAAAGTTGGCATCTTTTAGATGAGAAGAACTCGTTACGCGATCTTTCAAACCCATCACCTCATACCCCAATTCTCTACACATTGTGAAAACCTGCTGCGATTCCATCAAATCAGGATTTACAAGCAATCTCGGATTTTTACCGTGCAAAAACACCGATCGAAAAGAACTAAGATCTTTGAGTTCTTTCAATTTGCTTCGATCAACCGTATACCCAAACTCAGACTCCAATAAATAAGCCACTTGACTATAGGTCATTCGCTTGCCAATTAAACCCCGCTTCTTTTTAAAAGCGATGACCTCCTCTTCTATATCTTCAAAATAATTATTATGCATCTCCTGATAAGATCGAAGCGCACCAAACAGTAATTGTTCTACGCTTACATCATAGGATTTGGCAATTTTTATGACGGTATCAATTAAAGCAGCAAAACGCGCCGGTGCATTAGTCATCACTTCCATTAAATCAGATTGATTCAATCCGAAAATCTCAAATGGAATTTCTTGAAGAAAACTTGTACTCAAGAAATCTGACAAAGGAGTTAGCTGCCTATCTAATTGCAGAGAAACCAATTCATCGTAAGGAACTCCCAGTGCTTCAGCCAAAGCCATCACCTTATCAGCTTTGGGATATTTCTTGCCTTTTTCTATTTCGTTGAGATACGAAATAGACATACCGCTTTTTTCCGCCAGATTTTTTAGCGACAAACCTTGTTGCTGCCTCATCCAGCCAACCTTTAAGCCCAAAACGATATTCAAATTTTCTCTACTAATTGCCATATACAAAACATTTTAATTATTACGCTGCCAGCGTAAAGTAGAAATATTTGGCGAATAGACAAATATTTAAGCGAATTTTAATTATGAAAATATATTTTTTTGCGAATTTTTATTTTTAGCGAAATTTCGCTTTTGTTTTGTTTTCCGCAAGGTTATAATACAAGGGAAGTTTACAAACAAACAAAACTCGCTAACTATGGATACGATTACGCTTACACAAAAAGAAACCGATTTAGTGGATCTTGGATTTAACGTACAAATTCGCAAAAACGCTCTTACTGATCGCGCAGAAGAGGTGCTTACAGAACCGGTGATTAAGATGCTTTCTGCTCTTCACCAGCAATTACAAGGTAGAAGACAAAAATTGCTACAAATGCGCAATGAGCGACAAAAAACATTTGATAGCGGAGTGCTCCCAACCTACGAGCCGGAAGATTCAGCAGCAGCTTCAGGTAACTGGAGCGTCGCCCCTATTCCTCAGGATTTGTTAAAAAGACGCGTGGAGATTACTGGTCCTGTGAATTCTGCTAAAATGGTCATCAATATGCTCTCCAGAAATTCTGATGGCGAACGTGCAGATATGGCCATGCTGGATTTTGAAGACTCCATGAAACCATCATGGAATAATGTTGTTGATGGTTTTCACAATGTGATTGGGGCAGTTAAAGGCGATTTACGTTTTGAACAAAAAGACAAAGTATATGAGCTGGATAATAATGACAAGGCCGGTGTCATGGTTCGTGTACGCGGACTACATCTGGATGAATCTAATCTGCTTATAAATGGCGAGCCGATTTCCGGAGGTTTGCTTGATTTAGTTGTTTGCTTTCACCACACCGCCAGGGAATATCTGAATCAGAATAAAACGCCGAAATATTATATCCCAAAGTGTGAGCATTATCTGGAAGCCCGTTGGTGGAATGATTTATTCATCCTGCTTCAGCAACACATGGGCTTACCCACCGGCACTCTGAGGGCAACTTTTTTGATAGAAACATTAACTGCTGCATTTCAGATTGAGGAACTACTCTATGAAATCAGAGAACATGCCGCAGGTTTAAATACCGGACGCTGGGATAAGATTTTTAGCGATATCAAAGTCTTGAAAAATCACCCCGACAGAATTATGGCTGACCGTGCCACTATAAATATGCAAAAGTACTGGATGGAAAATTACGCTAAACGGATAGTCCGTATTTGCCATGCGCGTGGAGCTTTTGCAATGGGCGGAATGTCTGCCTTTACTCCTGGGAAAACGAAAGAACTCAGACAAATTCAAACCGAAAAAGTAACTAATGACAAAGCCTGGGAATCGCAATTAGGCCACGACGGCTGTTGGGTTTCACATCCCTACTTCATAGGCCCGGCTTTAGAGCAATTCCCTAAAGAAAACCAATTAGATGTTCATCCCCCCTATCCTAAATATCCTGATTTAATTCCTTCCTCTGAGGGTCCAAAAACAATGGATGGCCTACGCACAAATGTACGGGTGGGTATTGGTTACATGAATGGCTGGTTGCAGGATATCGGCTGTGTAGCCTGGGATAATTTAATGGAGGATTTAGCAACGCTCGAAATTTCGAGAGCACAAACCTGGCAATGGAAGCACCATAGGGTAATTCTCGAAACAGGAGAAAAAGTAACTAACGAACTCATCTCATCCATTTTTGCCGAAGAGCTTGAAAAAATAATGGCTGAGGTTGACGAGGATGTAAGCGACAAACAAACCGCTGAACATTTTAAAACACAATTTCAGGAAGCTGCAAAGGTAGCTGAAGAAATATTCACCCAAGATAAACTTGCTGATTTTCTGAGCATGAGCTCTGATCCAGCCTGATTCTAATTTTCTACTCAACCAAATCAAAACCACAGGATAACAATCATGAAAGAAGCATTGGAACTCCAAAATAACTGGAACAGAAACCCAAGATGGATTGGGATTAAGAGGACATACACAGCCGAAGATGTTGTCAGATTATCTGGTACCATTCGTGTTCGTCACACTTTAGCTGAACTCGGTGCAGAGCGCTTATGGCATTTACTGCAATCCAGAGATTATATCAATGCATTAGGTGCACTAACTGGTAACCAGGCACTTCAGCAGGTAAAAGCCGGACTAAAAGCTATTTACCTAAGCGGCTGGCAAGTTGCGGCAGATGCAAATTCTGCCGGTCAGATGTATCCTGATCAAAGTTTATATCCTGTGGATTCGGTTCCAAAGGTAGTAAAGAAAATAAATCAAACTTTGCTCCGCGCCGATCAGATTCATAAATCTGAAGGTAAAAATGGCACCTATTGGATGGCGCCTATTGTTGCGGATGCAGAAGCAGGTTTCGGCGGTCCGCTCAATGCATACGAACTGATGAAAGCTTTAATTGAAGCCGGAGCGGCCGCCGTACATTTTGAAGATCAACTCGCATCTGAGAAAAAATGCGGTCACCTTGGCGGTAAGGTTTTGGTACCAACATCTCAATTCATACGCACTCTTAATGCGGCTCGTTTGGCAGCTGATGTAGCTGGTGTTCCAAGCATTATTATTGCACGGACGGATGCCAACGCGGCTCAATTAATGACCAGCGATGTAGATGAAAGAGATCATCAATTCATGACCGGAAGCAGAACACCGGAAGGATACTACGGCATTACAGGTGGTCTGGATATGGCAATAGCTCGTGGATTAGCCTATGCTCCTTATGCTGATTTAATTTGGTGCGAAACTTCCACACCAAGTATTGAAGAAGCAAGACAGTTTGCAGAAGCTATTCACGCCAAATTTCCCGGAAAGATGCTGGCTTATAATTGTTCTCCTTCTTTCAATTGGAAGAAGCATTTGTCTGATGCCGAAATTGCAACCTTCCAGAAAGAACTGGGAGCCATGGGCTATAAATTCCAATTTATTACTCTTGCTGGTTTCCATGCCTTGAATCACAGTATGTTTGAGCTTGCTCATGCTTACAAAGATGGAGGAATGGCTGCTTACTCAAAACTGCAGGAAGCAGAATTTGAAAACGAAACCATCGGATATACTGCCACTCGCCATCAGCGTGAGGTTGGAACCGGTTACTTCGATATGGTAAGTACTGCTATTTCAGGTGGACAATCTGCTACCCTGGCTATGAGTGGTTCTACCGAAGAAGAACAATTCCATTAATTCACTAAGCGATACCTAAAAAGCGAATCACATAAACTTCGAAAAAAAGCCGGGCTGATACCTCGGCTTTTTTATTTTCAGGGAAATACTGTCTGTAAAGAATTTTCTATGCTAACGAGCGGCGCCACTAAAATAAAGTCCAATGGTGTATTGAAAAATGAAGGTTTCATTTCTCAGGTTTCTTGGAAGATTTGGTCCTTCTTCCAAAACAAATCCAAACCCAATTGATGACTCTATTCGCCTGTCAGTTCTGAGTAAAAAGTGCATGGATGCATAAGTCCGATGATGCTCAAGTATTGGACCTTCTCTTTGAATTGCAAAACCTATGGCATTGGATCTAACGTCTCTGTCGAAATGAATATTGAAACCTGCATTAACTCCCATGTATCCAGTGCCAAGAAACCAACCGAATACATTTCCGGGCATGTATTCAAATTCTAAGCCCAAATTGGTTGCACCTCCCTTGTTCAGCCCCATACTAAATGCAAACCTATCCGTTGGAGTATAACCTTCAAAACGTGGATTTGGTTGCGCATAAGCATTACTGATATGCCCGCATGACAATACAATCAGAACTAGTATGTAGAAAAAAACTTTTCTAATGGACACAAAATTTTGGCATAAATATTTAAACCCAAGTAGCTAATTCACTTATTTAGACAGGTTTTGTCAACAATTATCGGCTTATAACCCGGATTCGTTACAACTATTTAAGATAACCTTACGGGCAAATAATATGCCATTTTTATCACACTCCGCCTCATAAAAATAGAAGGCGGAGTGTAATAAGTATATTAGTGTCTACCGCAAACGCATCGGCCTTCGGCATCAGACTCGATTATTGCGTGAAAATCAAATGATTCATGGTAGCCTGCTTGCTCCCACCAAAACGGTAATCTGTCTCTATCTCTTCTAACAATTTCATTCATTGTCATAGCATCATAGACTCTTCCGTTTAGAACAGTGTACGTTATATTTTCTGAATCACGCAGATTTTCTAATGGGTTGCCATCTATAATAATCATATCTGCAAGTTTGCCGGGCTCTAGTGAACCTAAATGTTGTTCCATTCCAATGTAACGAGCCGGATTCAAGGTAGCAGCACGGATGGCTTCTAATGGGGTCATACCACCCTGCTCAAACATCCACATTTCCCAATGTGCAGCCAAACCTTGTACCTGACCATGTCCGCCAACATTTACGGTTACCCCTTCGCGTAATAGCTCTGTTGCTTTTGCAGCACTAAGAATGTGTCCTCTCTCATACTCCTCGTAAGGAATCATGGTTCTGTGACGGCTACGAGAATCGACAATACTGCGTGGTGTAAAGTTTAGTAGTCGCTCGCTTTCCCATACGTTGGTATGCTGATACCAGTAATACTCGCCACTAACTGAGCCATAATTCACAACCAAAGTAGGCGTGTATCCAACATTACTACTGCCCCAAAGTGTGCGAACATCGTTATAGATTGGAAAAATCGGAATATTATGCTCGATTCCGGTGTGTCCGTCAATAATCATACTCAGATTATGGGTGAACGTAGAACCACCTTCAGGAACCACATTTACACCTAATTCACGGGCAGCTTGTAGCACTTGCTGGCGCTGATCTCTGCGAGGCTGATTATAGCTTTTGACAGATGTTGCGCCAAATGCTTTGGTTCTGCGAATGGCCGATCTCGCGTCATCTAAAGAGTTAATGACAGCTTTAAAGTCTCCTTCAGCTCCGTACAAAATTCGTCCGGTGGAAAAGATTCGCGGACCAACCATATTTCCGGCTTGAACCATTTCCGCCTGGCTGAATATCATTTCCGTGTTGGATGAAGGATCATGAACTGTAGTTACACCGTAAGCCAGATTAGCGAAATAATGCCATTGCTGCTGCGGACTCAATCCATAGCGAAAATTTCCGATATGAGCATGAGCATCAACCATGCCCGGCATGATTGTTTTACCGTCAGCATCCAGAATTCTGGCATTAGATGGAATGGTGATATCCTGCGCATTCCCGATTTCAGCAATTCTATTTTCGTTGATAATGATGGTGCCATTTTCTATAACCTCGTCGCCATTCATAGTAATAATACGCGCATTGGTAACAGCAAGAATCCCGGATGGTCTGTCTGTAGTAAGTTCCAGGCCAATAGCCAAACCCTGAGAGGAACCAAGTGGCAGTTCAAGTTCACCTTCTTCCCCATTTCCCAGGAAATCAAATGCTTTTTTTAGGGGAACTGAGAAATACTCATTACCTAGAGTCCAGTTTAGAGATTGTCCATCACCTGACCAATGCAAACTTATTCCGGCATCTTCTGCAACGTGTGTAACCGGTATGGCGCGGGTAGTGGCGCTGAGCGTGATATTTGTGCCCGCCTT
Source organism: Balneolales bacterium (assembly GCA_007116685.1). Taxonomy (GTDB): domain Bacteria; phylum Bacteroidota; class Rhodothermia; order Balneolales; family Natronogracilivirgulaceae; genus SKIC01. Next base: position 326 of record SKIC01000242.1, on the reverse strand, counting down.
AGGCATCGGAGCGATATATACTTTAAACAACTCATTAAAAGCAATCCATTTGTTATCCGGACTTGGCACAAAATTATTGGCATAGGTTGATGAGAAATGAGTACGATGATCATTTCCGGTCAAATCCATACTTCTGAATTCACGGCCAAGATATCGTCCGCCGAGATATAAAATTCGCTCACCATCGGCACTGAATCTGGCATCAGAGCCACTCTCGCTGACTAATCTTTTAGTTCCACCATCAGCATCCATCAGATAAATTCCAGGATGTAGTGTATGCACAAATCCCTGATGGTTATTGCCTGAATCTCTGCGGAAAAGAATGG